>CAZBRC010000029.1:0-11341 GCA_964494415.1 uncultured Candidatus Saccharibacteria bacterium | reverse complement strand
CTGATCAGCCAGTCTTCGGCGGGCAGTCTCGTCGGCTAATAATGCTTCGAGCGTATCAACAAATAGGGCTGGCTCCTCTGCTAGTTGTTCTTCGGTGAACACTATGGCGGCTTGGTGCTCTTCTAGAAAATGGGCATTCTTTAACTGGTGATTGTCGGCCAGATTACCAGGAATCAATAGACTGGCCCTTCCCTGTTCGGCTAATTCAGCGATGGTGGTTGCGCTGGCTCGGGTAATTACCAAATCAGATGCCCCACTATACCGGTACATGTCTGTTAAAAACACTGGTGTCAGCAAGCGTTTTTTGGCTTCTGGGGACACACCTTCATACAGTTCCCCGCCCTGTTTGCCGGTTTGGTGAATGATGTATAAATGAGGATGCTTCTCTAACAGAGGAGACAACAGGGGTGAAAGTAACTGGTTCATACTGGCGGCGCCCTGGCTACCACCAGTCACCAAAACAACTTGAGCCTGAGCCGGTATGTCGAGCTCTTTTTTGAAGGCGGCTTTGTCGGCGTCTGTTACTGGTTGATAATGATCGACCAGCGGTACACCAACATGACGAACACGACTGGCGGGATAGCTATAGAATCGTTTTGGCAGCGCTGTGGCATTAATCCGTGCCCAGCGGCCGATGACACGGTTAGTTAAGCCCGGCGTACTGTCGGAGTCATGGGTTATAAACGGAATCCGCCACAGCGCTGCCGCAATCCCGACTGGCAAGCCAACAAAGCCGCCCTTCACAAAGATAACTTTAGGGCGAATTCGCCCCAGCAGCCAGATGGCTTCGATAATACCCAAGGATACAAATATCACATCACGAATGTTTAATAGCAGGGTTTTAACATCGGTCAGACGTCGTAGCCAGTTATCCTCAGAATAACGTCGAAACTTGCCAGCAAAGATATAGTGGGTCTCGCCAAACAAAGGGTTATCTTTCGTTAATTGCTGGAACTTCCCACCACGCTCGCCAATGTGTATTAGTTCCGTTTCGGGAGCTAGTTGTTTGAGTTCATGGCCGACGGCTAACAGCGGCGTAATGTGGCCGCCGGTCCCGCCGCCGGTAAGCAGAATTTTCATTACTCCTCCCTTCTCCGTCACTAAGGTCAACCGTGTAGGTGGTATAGCGTGAAATATTAAATGCCAACCCTATAATAGCTGATACAAAAATTATACTCGTACCTCCGTAGCTAATAAATGGCAAGGTAATCCCTTTAAGGGGTAGCAATCCGGTCATAGCTCCAATATTAATCAAGGCCTGGGTACTGAGCCAGGCTAGAATCCCCGCCATCAATAATCGGGTCTGGATATTCGGCGCTCGCTCCATGATGTATTTTAGCCGGGTAAACAGTGCCATAAGTAAACAAATCAAAACCACGACACCCACAAAGCCAAACTTTTCGGCATAGATAGCAAAGATTGAGTCATTGGCCGCCTCTGGCAGGTAGCCATAGGCCTGCACACTGTGGGCTAAGCCCTTGCCAAACATGCCACCAGAACCGACAGCGATTAAGGCCTGACAAGCCTGGTAACCGACGTTTAAGCAATCTTGCTCGGGGTGTAAAAAGGTCAGCAAGCGATCCCGCCGGTATGCGCTGGTCGAAACCGCAAATATTACGCCGATGACAATAATGCCAACTATCATCAACACCCGCTTTAGGGGTAAGCCGGCAATAAATGCCATAGTACCCATCATTGCGACGATAACACCGGTTGAGCCAAGATCACTCTGTAACCCAGCCACCACAAAGCCTATAACCAAAAAAGCTATGATCAATGGCTTGAAAGTGTCTTTTGGACTGTCCAAGGTACCGTTACGCACTCGGTCTGCCAAAAAGAATGCCAGCCAAATCAATAGTGCAAACTTAATCAACTCTACCGCCTGAAATGACAGCCCACCAATCTGAATCCATCGATACGCGCCGTTGACCTGATCACCAAATAAACGCACCGCCACTGCGGCTACCGCGGCCGCAATAATCAAGGGCTTTTCTAAATGACGCCACGCATTCAGCGGTACGGCCGATGTCGCAATAAATGCTCCCACCCCAAGCAAAATCGCTAATATTTGCTTCCCTGTGTAGTAATTGTCGCTGACGTGTTTTTGAGCCCCTAGGCCGGGACTTATGGAATAAATGACAATCAGTCCAACCACAACCAGAATCAAGCTTAGAACCAGCAGTATGTAGTCAGGGCGGTGTCGGCGTTGGCCGGTACCCTCACGCCCCAAAATAGCCGGTTGGCGTCTGCCCCGAGCTGCGTTCCAGCTACTCACGGCTAGGTCCTCCCAATAAGAAACAGGATGAGGCCAATTACCCCTGCCACTTGCCCCAAGATCCAGAAGCGCATAGTAACTTTAGTTTCTGGCCAGCCACTGGCTTCAAAATGATGATGAATCGGTGCTATCTTGAAAATCTTCTTACCATTACGCAGTTTTTTAGAAGCTATCTGCAACGCCGACGAACCGGCTTCGGCCACAAACACAATCCCGATAACCGGTAGCAAGAGCACGGTGTTGGTCAGCATTGCTACCACCCCGAGCGCGGTCCCCAGCGCAAATGACCCCACATCACCCATAAAGAAGCGGGCTGGAAATACATTAAACCAGGTGTAGCTGAGGAGCGTACCGACAATGGTCATACAAAAGGCTGCGACCCCGTATCGTTGCTGAATAAATGCAATTACAGTATAGGCCCCAAAGGCACTGGCACAGAGGCCACCGGCCAGGCCATCCAATCCGTCAGAAATATTAACGGCGTTGGCAGTGGCCACAACAACTAAAACAAACAGTGGCACAATCAGCCAGCCGATGCTCCACTCCCCCACCCCAGTAATGTGAATACTGGTGACATCAAGTTTAACGTAAAAGAACCAGCCACCGATAAGAGCAACTAACGTCGTGAGCAACAACTTAAGTTTGGTTGATAAGCCCGCCACTCCTAATCCGGAACCACGGATGTTAATAATATCGTCAAGTAAACCAACTGCACCGGCCCCAACAAAGGCCGCCAGCGGTAGCCAGGTTTCTTCTCGGCTGAGGTTGAAGAATAGGGTCACGAGAGCCACCGACAGCACAAACACCATGCCAGCCATAGTTGGGATGTGTCGTTTGTGTTTTTCGCCGTGCAGGCTGTTAAAAACCTTGGCTGCCTCACCGGTGGTGGTACTCTGGCGCGGCTTCTTCCAAAATTCTTTGTGGTACGCCAACGTTGTATACAGTGGAGTTATGAGCATACTCAAGAAAAAGCCCAGTGAACCCAACAGCAGGATTCTGATGACCGTGTTTGTTTCGACGACAATGTTTATTACTTGGTTCATTGGTTTTCCCTTATTATAGCTTACGTTTGCGGGGCTACATCAAAATTATTAATCATGCTCATGACGATGTTAGAGAAAATCGGTGCTGCCGCCCCTGCCCCGGCGTAGCCACTGATGTGGGGTTCGTTAACCCGCACAAAGATAACGTAGCGCTGATCTTTGCCGCCCAAAAATCCCATAAATGTACCGTTGAACCGGTCATCATAATAGCCACCACCAGGTTTAGTGATTTCGGCGGTTCCGGTTTTACCACCAATGCTATAACCAGCTGGCAACTGGGGTAGCTGATACAGAGTGTGGTTTTTCTGCACGACATATTCCATAAGATTTACCAGCGCGGCGCCCGTCTCTGGCTTGACGACATCCTTTTTGAGAATGACTGGTTTAACGGTCGTCTTTTTACCCTGGCCATCTGTGGTTTGATCGATTAAGCGGGGCTGGTAATAGGTGCCGCCGTTTACGACGCTTGCCAGGGCACCTGCCATCTGGAGCGGTGTGGCACTCATACCCTGGCCAAACGATGTGTTGGCGTATTGCAAGTCGAGCCCAAAGCCGTCGTTGGGATCGGGGATATTTCCAGCCGACTCATAGCCTTGCTCGACGCCAGTTTGTTTGCCTAAGCGGTAGTGATTGACCATGTAGTCGTGCCAGGCATTACGGGCTTTGGCATTAATTTGGCCGCCGCCCATTTGCATTAATAGCCAGGTCGCGCCGGTGTTGAGCGATAGTTGTAAGATGTCGGCCACATTACGCGTCCCGGCACCCCCGTCTTCTTCGATGTTTTTAATGGTATAACCGTCAATCACAAATTTACTCGGGTCATAGTAAGACGTGTTTTTATTGACTACTCCCAGGTCGAGGGCGGCGGCCGCGGTCAGCGGCTTCATAACCGAGCCAACTTCGAGCGGTGAGCTGACCGCGGCATTAGAAAATACGGCCGGGTCCTCTACTTTATAAAACTCGTCTGGGTTGTAGGTTGGGTAGTTAGCCATGGCTTTTATTGCCCCACTATTACTATCCATAATGACCGCACTACCCGATTTGGAGCGGGCTTTGTCCAGGCCGGCTTTTAAGATCTCTTCTAGTTGAGTCTGCATGCCTATGTCAACTGTGAGAACCGTGTCTTGCCCGGCAACTGGTTCGGTAATGACGTTATCTTTATTTCCAACCAGCGGCACACCTTGGGCATCGGTAATTGCTCGTAGTTCACCGTTCTTGCCCTTGAGCTGCTTGTTATACGACTGTTCCAGACCATACTTGCCATCACCATCATCATTCACAAAGCCCAACAGCTGGGCAGCCAGCGAACCTTGGGGATACGTCCTCACCGGTGTCTCACGAGTTCCCAGCCCCTTTAAGCTGAGTTTGTCGATTTGCTGTTTCTGGTCCTTAGTTAACTTCTTGGCAAGGACCGCGTAACGGGTTTTAGCCTGCATAGACTTCTCGTAATCCTGGCTGTTGCCACCTATCACCTTTTGGACTGCAGCGGCAGCGGCCGGTACATCTTTAACGAATTTTGGGTCGGCGAACAATGTGTAGCGCGTTTCGTTAAGAACCAGTGGTGTGGTGCTGTCACCATCGTGGACAGCAATCGTCCCCCGTTTGGCCGGGATTTCGTACTCTTTTAGCTGCGATTGCAGGGCAGCTTGCGAGTAGTAGTTATGACGAATTATCTGCAAATAAAAAAGCCGCCCTATATAGAGCAACATCACCACGAACAAGACGGCGTACCATATCGTAATACGCGCGTGAGCACCACGTCGGGTTAGCGGGGTTTGTTGCATAGGCGAAATGTTTAGTTTTGAAGTGTAGCTGTCGGAGCAACCGAAACCATGTTTTTAGCCACGGCACTGTCCTTGACACGGCTGAGTGACTGTAAACGAGCTGAGGTCACCTCTAGATCGTCATGTTCCGAAGCGAGTTCACTTTGTTGCTTTTGTAAGCTGTTAATACGGTAGCTGAACGCGTTAGTCTTGGTTACCTGAGTCAAATACATCAGCCCGAGTAAGCAGGTTAAGATGATGAGAATCACGGTGTTACTCACCGGCCCTAAGGTGCGTTCTTTTACCTGAAAGCTGGTGGTGTTTTGGTTGCGGCCGGCGAAACGTTGTCGCCCAACAGCCAGCGAACTTGAATATGTCATGTGAACCTTTTGTTTTTGTTTTGTTTGTATTGATTCTGCGCCATCGCCTGCGCAGATCTGTTTTTTTTGGGCCCTACACTCGCGGTTAAGCGAGTGTAGGAAGGTTGAGACGCGTCTATCCGACGCGAACTTTTACCTTATATGCCCGGGAGAGGCTCTTTACCTGGATTGGCATGGGGGCTTCTCCTTTCTGTTTTTATTTTTGCTGCGGCTCGTAGTTTTGCACTACGGGCACGCGGATTAAGAACAAGCTCATTATCGTCGGCGGTTACCGGCCGTTTGGTCAGTAACTGTAGGACGGCATCGTATCGGTTACCAGCTAGTTCTCCTAACGCTTTTTTGACCAAACGGTCTTCTAAGCTGTGGAAACTGATAACCACTATTCTGCCTCCTGGGGCGAGCAAGTCTATCCATATTGGAAGCGCTGTCTGCAGTAAGCCAATCTCGTTGTTTACTTCCATGCGTAAAGCCTGGAAGGTTCGCGTCGCGGGGTGCACGCGGCTGCGGGCAGCACGCGGTCCGTAGGCTCGCTTGACGACTTCGGCCAATTCCTGCGTTGTGTGCAGTGGCCGGGAGCTCATGATAGCCTTTGCGACCCGTTTTGCATAGGGCTCTTCCCCGTATTCTCGCAATATGGAGATAATCTCGGTCTGGTTCCAGCCGTTCACTATGTTTGCGGCCGTACAGTCCTGACGCGGATCCATACGCATATCTAGGGGTCCATTGCTTTGAAAGCTGAATCCTCTCTCCGGATTGTCAAGGTGCGGCGACGACACACCAAGATCAGCCAAAATGACGTCGTATTGTCTACCCTTGGCACGTAACTGCACAGCAGCCTCATAAAAGTCGGTATGTAGGATTTCTACAGACTGGCCTTTAAAGTGGCGCCGCAGATAGTCAACCGCGTTTTGATCGCGATCTACAAGAGTGGCTGATTGGTAGCCTAAGGTGCGTTCCAGTACTGCGTCCGCGTGACCCGCGTATCCGGCCGTCAGATCGAGGTAACGATCCCCGCCCTGAGGGTCGAGGTACTCTAGGGTTGATCCTAGCAGTACGGGAAAATGTTGCGAGCTATGGGTATCTTCTTTTGCACTCATAATGATAAGTATATAGAAGCTCCTCTGTTCGCAAACTGAAATTTGTTAATGTGGTGAACTTGGTGTGCCTGCTTGCAAGCCACCGTAACTTTTGGAAAAAGTCAGTGTTTATTTTTGCAAGGTCACCTATCCGACAGTCAACTATTTGTTTTTTGGGTGTTTTTGTTTTTGTGTGTTTCTTAAAGATTTTGTTTAAGAAACAAGATTTTAACCGGTATGCGAGAGAAATCTTGAGTAAGATTGTAAAATCTTAGGATTTCCTTCACTGGTTAAAAACATAGGTTGAGAGACTTATGTGTGAGGTGGAGTTTTGGGAGGTGTTTTTTGGTGTAAGGTACAAGGGTTTTTAAAGTGATCCCCGGTTTACACTTGTTGACTGTCGAATAGCTAACCTCGCTGTGTTGCTATTTGACCCGAATTATTAAAGACCTAGCCCGCCCGCTATTTGCCAGCTGCTGATAAACGCCAGTAACGTCCTGCCCGGACGGCCACTACATCACGATCAATACCTGCATAATCTAACAGGTGTTGCTCTATGGAGATGCGCCCTTGCTTTTGGTCGAGTACGGCTTCGGTTTTGCCCGCCCGGAACTGCACATTCAAATCGGCAGTTACTTCGTCAAGGATGTTGCCCTGGAGCTGTGGCTCCATTTGTTCATCCCAGACGCTTTGGGGGTACAGATGTAAATACTTCTGGAACCCGCGGGTCAAGACTACTCCACTGGCTAGCTCGGCTCGAAGCTCAGCTGGAATTGTCAGCCGTCGCTTATCATCAAGCTTTCGTTCGAAGTAATCTACCGTTCCCATGTACTCTCGCTTAAATTACTAGTGGTTTTTTTATTTTTGCGTGGTTGGTAGCTTATTTTGTGCTACCCACGTTGACCCACTGCTCATGAATATACAACCCACAGCTACCCACAGGCAAGGCTTTTTCTTACGAAATGCCCCTGTCCACCGCCTGACTTATCCACAGTTTTTTTATAAAGAGACCGAAAACACAATATGTAGCGTAGGTTGTGGAAAAGCTTACGCTATTAGCACTCGTCGCCGCAGTACACGTAATCTGGAACTACGAAGGCTGTTTTTGGCGGAATAGTCGTTTCGGTGTAGTCGGTCCCATCCCGTTCATTTAGATCAGCCAATTCTTGCAATAATCTGCTCTGTAGGTCGATGGCGTTCCCATAGGTACCGCTCATTGTCGCCGCCCGAGCAATTTCAGCCAGGTTAGTCAGCCGTTCTGCCCTTCCAAAATAATCGACTTCTTGGCCGATTCTAAAAATCCGATACTTGCCGTCTTCCACCCCTCGCCGGGCAGCTGCCGAGCCAGCCACCGGCAAACGTGACCCACCCCCTGGTATTTCGCCGTGATTTACGACAAAAAAACTGGCCACCGTCACTGTTAGAGCGCATGCCGCGCTACCCACCCAAAAACGGCCACGCCGTCGGTCGGCCCGTTCTGCAAGTTGGGTGTGATAATCGGCTATGCGATCCGAGGTTGAGACATAATCGCGCGAGCCCGGTCCGTACACATCCTGGATTTCTGACATCCGCCTAAAGTACCATTTTCATAGTACTTTTGCAATAAAATGACCTCTGTTTATTCTGAGAGATCGCGGATTCTATCCCGCAACCAGTAGGCACTCGCCCGGACGGTACGCTTCATGCCCTGCCGCCGATCGACGGCCACCAAACCAAACTTTGGCCACCAGCCATAGGCCCATTCAAAGTTGTCCAATAAACTCCAGTAGAAATAACCGCGTAAATCGACACCCTCGCTGAGCGCCCGTTCCATGGCAATCAAGGTCTCCTCTAGCCACCACTCGCGATACTGATCGTCTTCATCGGCTAAACCATTCTCGGTTATAAAAATTGGTTTTTCGTAGTGCGCCCAGACTCTTAACAGAAGTGGGTACAAACCTTCCGGCTCCATGTACCAACCCAGGTCGTTCAGCGGCACGGTCGGATTCTCGCGTTTCATACGACCGGTGTAGTAGTCACTAAAGTAATAGTTGAAGCCGACAAAATCCTGCTGTTTTTTAATGCGATTCAAGAACCACCAGTTCCACCAGTAGCGCATGGCTTTAGTTGATAATTCATTAAAGAAATTCTGAGGTCTTTTGGCCTGAATGTTGGCCAACTGCTGCGCAATACCTACTTTAATCTCTGGGTGTTTATTTTTTATGATGCGGTAGGCACGTCGATGAGCCAGCACAAGGTTCCAGTAAACTCGTAGCGCAACGACCGGGTTGTGCTTGTTGGGTGGCCACTCCCCTGTCATGTAGCTAAATACGGCGTACACATTCGGCTCGTTGATGGTGATTACATAGCGTAAATCATCGCCAAATAACTCAATCACCTTACTGACAAAGCGTTCGAAATGTTTCAAGTTTCGCTGTTTTACAAAACCGCCTTTTTCAGTAAACCAAGTTGGCATTGTCCAGTGCCATATGTTTAAAAATGGCTCCAGGTCACGCTGTTTCAACTCCTTTATATAGTCGCGGTAGTGCTCAATGACAGACTCGTCCCATTGCCCTTCGACTGGCTCTAGACGAGACCACTCAATCCCAAATCGAAAGGCATTCATGCGCAATTGTTTGGCAATCGTAAAATCTTCTTTGTAGCGGTTGTAGTGATCTACTCCCTTAGCGGACAGATAGTTTTGCGGATTCTCGGCCCGCAGTCGAATCGTATCCCAGTTTGGCAACCAGCCTAATCGCTCAGCGGCAGTTTTAGCTAACCTATCGGCATTGGCCCGCTCCCACGCCGTCCACTGATTGGTAGTGTTGCCCTCCACCTGATGGCTGGCTGTACTGACGCCCCAAAAAAAGTGCTTGGGAAATAGTTTTGGGTTTTTGGCGGTTTGCTTCACGTTAATCCGTATTATATCGCAAGGCGACACGCTTACGATATTCAGTGGCGTTCATGAAGGTTGTTGAGTCTTTGACCCGGTCAACAAATAGCACACCATTCAGATGATCGACCTCGTGCTGCAGCACATGGGCTAAGAAACCATCAACTGTTCGTCGATGCGACTGCCCGTGTTCATCCAGATACTCAACCTCGATTTTAGGAAAACGCTGGGCTTGGGCAAAGATGGGGTTGGTCGGTGAACCTAAACTGATACAGCCTTCCCACTCGGGCTTAGTTGCACCGTGATATTTGGTAATAACTGGATTGATAAAGACGCCCTCTTGTGGCGTGCGATTAGGTCGGGTCGGCGTCGGCTTTATGCCGACGACGACCAACGCCAGCCGGCGGCCAACCTGGGGCGCGGCCAGCGCCACACCATACTTTTTGTGTTG
Organism: uncultured Candidatus Saccharibacteria bacterium; assembly: GCA_964494415.1. Taxonomy (GTDB): domain Bacteria; phylum Patescibacteriota; class Saccharimonadia; order Saccharimonadales; family OMJO01; genus CAZBRC01. The sequence goes on along the minus strand of CAZBRC010000029.1, from coordinate 1,481 downwards.
CAGGGTGTGGCGCATATCGGCAATTAATTGCGTGACGGTGACATTACCAATTTCGGCAACCGGTATCGCCTCTGCCGGCTGGCGCAAAAGCGGGTTTCCAAATACTATCCGGCGTAGAGCTTTAGGCTTTAACGCGGTTGTAGTTTGCATGCTTGGAGCCAGTTATTTACGGTTGTTCTGCGGGGTCGGTTTAGTGCCGTTGCTGCGACGCGGCCGCATCCCGTTTCGATAAGCTAACTCAGACTTCATCTGATCAAGCCGGATTATATACTCTTCGTACTTGTTAAACATCTTAGCGTATTGCCAATTGGGTACCAGCACCTTGGCTAACTTGGACTGTTCCTCAAAGTATTCCAGCAAGCAATAAAAATCGCTGTCGCCAGACACGATGATGGCCTTGTCGTAGTTGTTGTATTCTTTCATAGCCCACAAAACCAACTCGGCATCAATGTTGCCCTTGATTGGTTTCTTATCTTTAGCGTCTTTATTGGCATTGGCGGTGGTGTCCTCGGGGCGAGATAAATCCGATAGCGGCTTTAGCACAATCCGGTACCCTGCCTCGTGCAGTTGCAAATACATCTCTTCGTTCTCTGGGATATAACCGACGAACATATAGGCATCGGTAACGTTATGGGTGGTGCGCAGATACTCCCGAAACTTGCGCCAGTCCATCTTCCACCCCACCTTTTGAATGCCGAGGTTTAAGTTTTGGCTATCAATAAAAGCAGCGTTCCCCTTGGGCTTAGCCGGTTTACGCCGTGGTCCAAACGCCATCTTAGCCCACGTTCGCTATCCCCAGAATGTTGCCATCCGGATCTTTAAACCAGGCTGCCTTCATGCCGCCCATGCTATGAACATCGCCATCGCGTTGCCCGCCCGGCATGTCGTAGTGTTCAAACTCAACACCTTTGTCGGCTAAGTCTTTGACGACTGCATCAATATCGGTCACCTCCCAGGTAGCGCAGGTTGCTTGACCGCTACCAGCTGTCGGGGCTTGATAGACGAACAGTTTGCCGCCACCACAGGTATAGGTGACACCACCCATGTTTTCGTCGGTTTGCTTGAGGCCGAGTGTTTGCTGATAAAATTCTTTGGCCTTATTAATATCGCTGACGGCCACATTGGCCACCACAGTTGACGATTCGAGCATATTAATCCTCCTCTTCCCTACTTATAATACCACCGAAACTGATTATTGAGCCGGGCTCAGGTCGGCCTTTTTAGCCAGAAACTGTTTGGCTTTTCGGTAGGCGTATTTTTCTGGCTCGCTCAATTGACGTTGCTTACTCAACTCAAAAAGTCGGTCAGCTTGTGCCTGTGCATTCTGTATAGCTACTTCGGCTGACGTTTTGGCGGCTTCTACCTCACCAGCCTGGTGATACGCCTTCACAAATTCTCGTTGCTCTTTCACAAGTTGATTCATCCGGCGGATTTCTGTAATTTCGCCCTCTTTCAGTTGGTGTCTGCCTTCGGCCAAGGCT
>CAZBRC010000028.1:0-11359 GCA_964494415.1 uncultured Candidatus Saccharibacteria bacterium | reverse complement strand
CCCGCCCGAACAGAAGCGTTAACGAGTGAGTCAAGGGTGCGAATGCGGCGTTCACGATCGCTTTTAGTGGGGTAGATGTCACTGCGAACCGTTCGTCGCATGAACTCGTTAATAACTCGGCCACTAAAGCGGCGGACTAACCAAGCTCCCAACAAAATCAGCAGGATGTTTACGACGTGTAAACTAAGCCAGTCCAGGATATGCTGCACAAACGTGTCCATATGCAGCCAAAGATTATTAAGGGCGTCTTCTAACATGCTTACGCTTAGTATATAGCTTTGGGGCGCCGACTCAAACAGCTGTTACAATAGCCTATGAAAGCGTGCAGGGAAGGAGGCGTAATGACATTTGATGAGTATCAAAAACAGGCAATTACAACCGATGCTTACGGGGGTAAAGGAGCAATCGATAGTGTTGCTTTTATGAATAAGATGCTGGGCTTAGCCGGTGAGTCTGGTGAGGTAGCAGACAAGATTAAGAAAATCCAACGCAATAAAGACAGCCAATTGTCTGCCGAGGATACCATCGAAATTAGCAAAGAGCTCGGGGATGTACTGTGGTACTTGAGTGCGATTGCTCATTATTTGGATCTGTCGCTTGATGATGTAGCCGAACGCAATTTAGCCAAACTCTTTGACCGCAAAGCCCGTGGCGTCATCAAAAGTAGCGGAGACAATCGATGAAGACCGTACATTACGACACAGCCACACCATATATCGCTAGTTACGTGTTGTTACGTAAGGGTAATACAGTGGCTTTTGTACTTCGACAAAATACTGACTGGATGAATGACTACTACGGCTTACCATCAGGAAAAGTCGAAGAAGACGAGAGCTTCACAGAGGCCGCTATCAGGGAGGCTAAAGAAGAGGCTGGTATCACTATTAGGCCAGACGATTTACACATGTGCCTGACAATGCATCGCAATGCCCAAGGCGATAGTGACTGGGTTGACGCCTTTTTTGAGGTCAAAACATGGTCTGGTGAACCATACAATGCTGAGCCAGACGTGCATGCCGAATTGGCCTGGCTAGACCTTGCTGCGTTGCCAAAAAACGTTATTCCTTCGGTCAGAGCTGCGCTCGAAGCGATTGCCAAGGGCCAAACCTATCTAGAATACGGTTGGCACGAAGCAGTCAGCCAGTCTAGTTAAAGTTTTGGCGAAGCCATTCGTCGAGGCTACCACCACCACCGGCAGTCAAGCAGAGGACCAGGTCACCGGCCTCAAGGTGATTGGCTATGGTTTCGCGCAAGTCACCATCGAGCTGCTGGGCAGCCGCCTTTTTAGGATTACTTAACATGTTAACAATGTCCTTGGGGGCGAGCAGGGAAAGCTTGGGATCCTCTCGTGCCAGATAGCTGGGCACCACGTAGACTTGCATGACTTCGTCAAACAGATGGACCAAGTCGCTTTTAATGAAATGCTGCCGGGTGTTGTGTAAGCCCTCATACACCACCACAACGCGTTTGCCGGCCAGTTCTTTGGCAGTCTGTAAGGCACCCCTTATCTTTGGCGGGGTGTGGGCGTAATCGGTGTAAAGGTTAGGTATGAGTTCTTCAAAGCGTCGTGACAAGCCCGGAAAGCGGTTCATATGGGCAATCAGCGTTTCGATTGGCTCCTTGCAGAGGCGTTGGACAGCATTAATCACCTGCCAGGCGTTCAGTCGATTTACGAGGCCCTTTAAAGTGATTTCCTGGAGGGCTGGGGCTTTTTCGCTGAGAATCAACTGTTTAACACTCTCTTCGACCCCAAGTTTGCCGGCATCATTACGCCAGCAGATCACCTGGTTACTTTGGGTAACGAACTCCTGAAAGGCTGATTCATAAGCTGTGCGAGTAGGATAAATGTCGGGATGATCCCAATCAACCCCGGTAATTAGGCTGAGGTATGGTTGAAAAGCCAGGAAGTTGCGGTCGAACTCATCACATTCGTACACAAAATACTCAGCTTTTGCATCAAACTCGCCCATATCACCAAAACTGAGCTTGGCCCCAACAGTGTAACTAACGGGGATGTTGAGCTGCTTGAGCAGCCAGATTAACATGGCCGTAGTGGTGGTTTTGCCATGGGTGCCGGCAATTGCTAACAGTTTAAGCTCTTTTTGGGTTATTAAGTGGTTGAGCAGTTCATCGCGTTTGCTGGTTTTGATTCCCTGTTGCTCACAGAACTTGAGTTCCGGGGCATCTGGGTTTTCAATCGAGACAGCTGAGGAATATACCAACCAGTCTACCGGGTGGTTAGCGTGAGTTTCGGCCAGGTGGCCACCATCTTGGGTGACCGAGATATTAGTAATGCCTTGATTGCGCAGGTACTCAATATAGCGAGAATCTTGCTTATCGGAGCCCGAAACCTCAAAGCCGGCTTCTTTGGCAATCAGCGCTAACGGGCCAATACCGGTGCCGCCAATACCGCTAAAATATATATGCATACGATAAGTATATAGCAGTCATATATAATCATAAGCAACATGAGTACTAACAAACGGCGCTTGCATCACGTTTGGGCGCGGCTGCGGCCGATTAATGCTTGGTATTTCTTGGCAGCCGCGGCCGTCTTTTTGGGCCTTGGCATTTACGGCATGCGACAGAATAATCTGACTGCCCTGCGCCTGCGTGACGAGGTCCTGGCGGCCGACAAAGCCAATGGTGATGTCGAAGCCCCGCTGCGCCAGCTACGCGAGTTTGTCTACGGCCACATGAACGCCAACTTGGCGCAGGGCAACAATGCCATCAAACCGCCCATACAGCTTAAATATCGCTACGAACGCTTAGTAGCCGCCCAAAAAGACACTGTCAAAAGTACCAATGCCCAAATTTACAATGACGCCCAGCGTATTTGCGAACAAAGATTCCCCGTCGGTCTTAGCGGTAGCGGACGTATCCCCTGTGTAACAGAGTACGTAACGAGCCACAGCCTCAAAGAGTCCACCATACCAGACAGCCTGTATAAGTTCGATTTTGTCGCCCCTGTTTGGTCGCCAGACATAGCTGGCATTAGCCTATTGCTGAGTGGCATCTGTTTTGTGTTGTTCGTTGTCCGCTGGGGTTTAGACCGCTGGCTCAAAACCAGCCTCAAGTCTCACGCCTAAACGGCACTCGCGTTAAGTTAAGCTAAGCTGCGTCGTGCTACTGCTTTTTGGTGGTGCTGGTATCTGTTGTAGTGTTAGAAGTCGAGCTAGTGCTGTTGGACGTGTCACACTTCTGGCCGTTGGGGTTGTTCTTGATGTAGGCTTCAACGGCTTTAGCAACCTGGCCATCACCCTTTAGGTTTTCCCAGAACAATACTTGATCGCGGTTAATGACCATCTGGTCGACTGGCCCGTGCAATTCACAGCCGAGTTTTACCAGGGAAATGTCGTTGGTAGTTGACTTGTTGGTGCTTTGGTCTGGTTGAACCTGTTGATTTACTCGCAGGTAGTAAATGTTGCTCATGCTGATGTACTCGGGCGTCAGATTACCGATGTGACCAAAGTATACCTGCCCACCATTCAAAAAGACGGCTTGTATCTGGTTCTTGTTAACGTATTTGCTCTCTTTGTTGTCGTTGGCAAAGAAGAGTGAGAACAAGAGTGCTACCACCAAGATGGTGCCAGCGAACAGCAATACGATAGAGGTGTATTTAACGAAAGAACCCCACTTTCCGCTGTGCTTTTTGCTGGTGCCAGAAGCGGCCGGCGCTGCAGTTGTTTGATTCGTAGTTGGGTTGGGGCGAGTTCCCCGATTCATCCAGTCCATAGTAGAGAGACCACCTTTATGTATGTTAGAAGTTTCTTATATACAGTCAGTAGTGTAATACATAAGCGTATTAGCGTGCAAGAAGTATCCCTCTGGTAACCCAAGAGTTGTAAAACTGTCTCCACAGGGTTGACAAGGTGAAACAGGCCAGAGTATGGTAGGAGTACCATAACTAATTACAAGAGAGGGAGAGATTGTAGCTATGGCTTACAAGCACACAAACTCAAAAGGGGTGACATACTACCTTAACTCAAAGAAGGTTACACTTCGTGGTGGTAAAGAACAGACTATTTACTACTTCAGCAAGGACGAGCGCCCAGAAGCTAGTGAATTGCCAGACGGTTTTACCGTTAACGAAAACCCACGCAACGGCTTTTTGACCGTTAAGCGCAAATAGGGTCTTAAAAAGAAAACAAAGCCGCTCGGGTAAAACCGGGCGGTTTTTATATTGTGAAAATTCTTACTTAACACGTTAACCATTATTTGCTACAGTTATTGGTAATGGCTGACACAATCTTACAAGTCAAAAATCTCCGCAAATCGTACGACAAAAAGGTAGCTGTAAACGGCATTAGTTTTGATGTTAAAAAGGGTGAAATCTTTGGTATTTTAGGGCCCAACGGCGCTGGTAAGACCACTACCCTAGAGATGATCGAAACATTACGTGAAATCGATGGCGGTACCGCTAAAGTCGACGGTATTGATGTTGCCAAAGATCCACAGTCAGTTAAAAAAGTTATTGGCGTTCAGCCACAGAGCCCAGCGTTTATGGACAAGGTAAAGCTCACCGAACAACTCGAGCAGTTCGCCTCAATTTATGGCCAAAAAGTTAACACGAAAAAAATGCTCGAAGAAGTCGGTTTGGGTGACAAAGCCAGCAGTTATGTAGAAAGTCTGTCGGGTGGTCAAAAGCAGCGATTTAGCATCATTGCTGCTCTGGTGCATAAGCCAAAACTCTTTTTTATGGACGAGCCCACCACCGGTCTTGACCCCCAAGCCCGCCGCAACCTTTGGGAGTTGGTACAGTCAATCCGTAAAGACGGCACCACGGTGGTACTGACTACGCACTATATGGAAGAAGCCGAACTGTTGTGCGACCGTGTAGCCATTATGAACAACGGCAAGATTATCGCTATGGATACGCCACAGAACCTGGTCAAACAACTGCTGAAGCGTGGTTTCAAAAAAGAACGCCACGTCGAGCAAGCCAACCTCGAGGACGTCTTTATCGACTTAACTGGATCAGGGCTAAAGGACTAGTATGAGCAATTTTCGCAAGTCGCTGATGCCCGTCAAAGTTTTTTCTAAGGTTGCCATTCGTCGGGCTTTTCGGGATCGACTGGCACTGTTCTTTGTATTTTTGTTCCCACTGATCTTTTTGTTTGTGTTTGGCGGTATCTTCGGTAAAAACAACGATATTTCTTTTAAAGTAGCTGTTTTGAATCAGTCCAATAGCCAGTTTTCACAACAGTTTGTCGATCAGCTCAAGCAGCAGAAAGTGCTCAAGATTGATGCCGAGGCGACCGACCAAGCTAAAGCTGACGAAAAAATGAAGCGTAGCCAACTGGACGCAACCATCATTTTGCCGGCCGACTTTGGTCAGCAAAAACCAGGCGATCAATTCCCATCTGGCCAAGCCAAGGTGTTATACACCCAAAACAATACCCAAGCCGGAGCTACGCTGGGGTCTATATTAGAGCAGCAATTTAAGACCATCAATGGAAAATTCGTCTCTGTTCAGGAGCCCTTCACGGTTAAGACAGAGCAGGTCAATCAACAAGCGCTGACCCAGTTCGATTACGTGTTTGCTGGCTTACTGGGCTTTAGTATCATCGGTCTGGGTATTTTTGGACCGGTCAACGTCTTCCCCGAACTCAAAAAACAGGGAGTCTTGCGCCGTCTACACACCACACCTCTCAAAGTTTGGCAGTACTTTACCTCTAATGTGATATCACAGTCGGTGGTAGGACTGGTCTCTATTGCTATTCAGTTTATAGTTGCCATCGCTGTCTTTAAGCTCAATTTGGTGGGTAATATTATTGAGCTGACACTGTTTATTATTCTGAGTATCGTCGTAATTTTGGGTATTGGTTTAGCGATTGGTGGTTGGGCACAGAACGAACGGCAAGCGGCGCCCCTATCCAACATTATTGTTTTCCCGATGTTGTTTTTGTCGGGCACGTTCTTTCCGCGCTTCTTGATGCCAGAATGGCTGCAAAAGGTTTCGGCGTTTCTACCCCTAACACCGGTGATAGAAGGTATTCGGCTGATTGCAACCGAAGGCAAGCACTTGGTAGATCTCGGCCCGCAGCTGGCCCTGCTTGGCGGCTGGTTAATTGTTATCTACGTGATTGCCTTCCGCGTCTTCCGCTGGGAATAGCCAAAACAAGCAAATTATTATAAAATACCCCTGTTTTAGTGAGTCTAACTCCTAGGACTTTGACAGAGTGGTTGAGTCGAGCGAAACGAGAAGAACATGGACCTTTTTACCGTCATCCTGGTGTTTGGCGCGTGGTACTTCTGCGTTAATATTAACGTTGAAGTGATGAGCAAGCCGACCGGTCGGTACCACGAGCAATTCAACCTGGTCAGCGTGGTGGCCTGTCTCACCGGCCCCATCTACCTCATCGTGATCAGCGTTGACATACTGTTCCGGCGATCGGTGAGGAAGCGAAGGGAGCTCGCCTGATGTACGCACTGGTGTGGTTCACCCTCATCTTCTTCGGCATCATGGCGCTGATCTTCGAAGTCGATCACATCTTCAAGAACAACTGATCGACAGCGGTCGCGCCAGGGGCTAGGGCGGGGGCTCAGGATTCGGCACACTGCCTGCAGCATCCTCCCCCGCCCGGCGTCATAGCCAACCCCCGTACTCCCACTCTGTCAGAACACCCCAAGAACTCCAGGGGTTGTAATATTAGCATAAGTATGATATAGTACGTTTATGGCATTTATTGAACAAAATGGCGACGTCAAACCTTCATACAGTGGCATTAACGCCCCTCGTTATTCACGAGTAACGCAGGACAAAGTTATGCCCCATGACATGTATGGTGATGTCGTTCCTCCTGTTAAGAAAAGTGATGCTATTGAAGGTGATTTGCATCCTAGTTATCATGAAGACTATGTTCCTGTAACGGGCGAAGAGCGTGTATTGGGACAGGTGGGAATAGAGGGTGCACGCGCTGCACTAGAAGCTGCAAACCCACCAAGACTTGTTAAACAGTAAAGGAGTCATTAATGACTGACATTGACCCACGCGTAGGGGTTGGGCAAGGGGCTTTTGAGCTAGGTGAAGCCAGTTCCCCGTCATTTGACATGGCTGAAGTTATAGAGACGTACGAGGGTGAGCGGCGCATGGCGGCAAGTACCGTTATTAAACTTATTAGTGATTCAAACCCACCTGACCCCAGTGAAATCACCGAACGCGATGTACGGATAATGACACCAGCTTTTATTCGTCGAGGCCTTTTTACGGAACCATTTGGAAGTGAGGTAGAGAATGCCATCAAAGGGGTAGTAATGCCGGCTTCAGAATTTGGAGTTTTGGCTCGTAGCCCCTCTGACTTAGCAAAGCAAATGGATGTAAGGGCTCAAGCTTCCCACGAGAAAGATTTAGACAAGATTGCCGTTGACGCGCTCGGCAAACGGGCAGCTGGTCATACACTCCAAAGACAACACGCCAAGGTTGCGACACTGGTTGATTCGTTAACAGATCAACTAGAGGGTGTTCAAAGTTTTTTAAAGGAGCTACAAACCGCAGGCGGCAGCGGGTTTTATGCGCATTTTTCTAGACGAGGAATAACAATGCTTCGTGGCATGTCCGAGCGGGCAATTTTTGATGCCTTGCATGTTTCGGGGGGCACACTCAATTGGAATGCCGAACAAACCGAGCGGGCAATTCGAACACTTCGATATCAGCTGTATGGCCAAGGTAAGCAAGTGCCGCGAGTCAAAAACTGGATTGGTTATACTGGCATGGCCCGCGACTATTTAAATGCTCGAGCACGTATAGCAGCTCAGGTAAAGCACGATGTATTTGTAGAATTGCAAAAATATAAACCCTTTCTAGATGCTGCTAAAGATGCACAATCCGCCGCTGATGACGTTTCAGAAGCTTCCTAAGCCGTTTTTTGTTCTAGCGCCGATGGACGACGTCACCGATACGGTGTTTCGTCGGATAGTAGCTAGTTGTGCGGCCCCAGATTTGTACTTTACGGAGTTTGTGAACGTCGACGGGCTGCAGAGCCCGGGCAGGCAAAAGCTACTGCCCAAGCTCCGCTACACCGCCAAAGAACAACCCATCATCGCCCAAATCTGGGGCCGCAACCCAGAAAACTTTTATAAGACCACCAAAGAGCTTAAAGCGATGGGCTTTGCTGGGGTAGACCTTAACATGGGGTGTCCGGTTAAAAATGTGGTCCAGAACGGCCTCTGTTCGGCGCTGATAGATAACCGGGAATTGGCAGGGGAAATTATCGAAGCTACTTTAAAAGGGGCAGGGGAAGGGGCAAAAAATTCAGCAGGCCACTTCCCTGTCAGCGTCAAAACCCGGCTGGGCACCCGTGCAGTTGACTTTACATGGCACGAATTCTTACTCAAATATAAACTTAACATGTTAACTATACATGGGCGGACGGCTAAAGAGATGTCAAAAGTACCAGCACACTGGGATGACATCGCCCATATCCGGGAGTTAAGAGACAAACGCTCCCCCGCCACGCTGATTGTTGGTAATGGCGACGTTCAAGACCGAGCTCACGGGTTAGAACTGGCTAGCACACACCAACTTGACGGCGTTATGATTGGTCGTGGCATCTTTGATGATCCCTTTGCCTTTGCCGAACACAGCCCATGGGCAGAGTACACACCATTGCAAAAGCGCGCCTTGTATCGCCGGCACGTCGAACTGTTTGCCAAAACCTGGCCTAACGGCGAGCGTAAACTGCACACGCTCAATAAGTTTTGCAAAGTCTATATTCAGGGATTTGACGGCGCCAAAGAGCTCCGCGAACAACTGATGGCCGCCCAAACCACCGCCGAACTCCTCGAGCTACTCGGGTAATCTAGTCAAATCTGCTATACTCATCCCTGTTAATACCGAAGACTGCACGAGTTTATACGGGGGTGTAGCTCATCGGTTAGAGCAGGCGGCTCATAACCGCTTGGTAGATGGTTCGATTCCATCCACCCCCACCACATTATTTTGGCCAGAGGCGAGTTTCCTTTTTTACGATTTCCACCGTAAACTCATCGATATCCTCAAGTGGCTGATAGAAACGAGGAACTTCGATCTTTCCGTCACGGTACAAGCTGATGAGTGTGGCATAAAGCATGGCTTCGCTTCGCAATTCCACTTCTTCATCAGTCAAGCTGGGTGCATTCCGAGCTTCAAGGGCTTCTTCGAGATCGCACCAATAATCAATCAAATCAATCATTTTTGGTATAGCATCACCGCGCACTCCGGGGGAAGGGGCAATTTTAATTTTGCCACCAGGTTTTGTCACCCGTAACAGCTCCTCGTAAATTCCCAGTGCCCCATCAATGTCGATTGCTTCATCGTGCAGTAAATGGTAGTTAATTAACAGATGAGAAACTACTAGATCAAAACTATTTGACTTAAACGGCATGGCTCCTGTGAAAGTATTCACATACCTACCCTCCGACGACACGTAGGAGTCACTAAAGCGAGTTAAAATTTCCTGAGTTGCCCGAAGCCTGCCTCCAAACCTGAATGCCATGGCGTCTGTTACGTTACCAAGAGGGAAAATGCCGTAGCGCACATCAGTCGCAAAGCCAGTTCCGCCACTCCGATTTACCCAATCAGTGAAGTCTGATGCGCCCGCACCAATATCAAGAACGTTTTTTCCGGTAACAGCTTCCTCTGAGAGACGGAAAACATCCTGGTAATGACACGCTGGATTTGGCGTTGTCTCGATTGAATCTGCCATTTCTCGCTCCAAAGGAATAGACGGTGCACTAAACTCGCTCATAAAGACCTAGATTACAGGAGTTATTAACGATTGCAAGCATAAGCTGTACAATAGATGTATCGATGATCGACAAAATCAAAAACCTACACAAACACCCTAAAGTCGGCCAGCTGGCTGGCCAGGCCAAAGATATTCGGGTCATCGGCTTTGCGGCCTTTGCCATTTTAGTGCTGTTGGTGAGCTGGAGCACGGTGACAGTAATCCAGACCAATTATAATCTGCAAAAACAAGTGTCGACCTTAGATCAACAGAATAAAGTCAGCCAGCTCGAAAACAACAATCTCAAGCTCAAGAACCAGTACTACAACACCGACCAATACCTGGAATTGACCGCCCGCCGGCAGTTCGGAAAAGCCGCACCCGGCGAAAAGGTGATTATCGTTCCTAAAAACGTCGCCCTAGCCCATACTGTTGATTTGCCACAGAACAAGGACAAGAGCAAAGACGATGGCGACAAGCCGTTTTACCAGGATAACTTTGAAGCCTGGATGAACTTTTTCTTTCATCGCCAAGCCAGCTAACCGTGCAGAGCTGTCAATTGACATTTCTACCTCTGTTTGCTATGATTACCAAGTTAAAAACACAGCCACGGAACGGCGGCAGCCGACCGATGTCGCGGGGTAGAGCAGTGGCAGCTCGTGTGGCTCATAACCACAAGGTCGGAGGTTCGAGTCCTCCCCCCGCTACCAAGTTTAGACTTCTGGAACCTCTTCGGAGGTTCTTTTGTTATAGTGAGTTTATGAAAACAACAAAAGAGTCGGTGGCTATAGTAATCCTCGATGAGAACGGTGACTTTCTTGCTGTAAAACGTGCGGATGATGATTCGTTTGCAGGACATTGGGGTCTACCCGCGGCAACAGTTCGCAACGGAGAAACTAAAGAAGACACAGCCAAAAGGGCGGCTAAGGATAAACTTGGCGTGGACATTAAGGTCCTAGGACTAGTAGGAGACATGTCTCTCGATAAAGGTGAGTATATTTCCCACCTCACTGAGTATCGAGTAAACATCCCTAAAGGAGATGTGTCTTTAGAAGCTAGAGACCCTTCTGTAAGTCACTATGTTGAATACAAGTACTGCGACGATCCCTCGATACTGATACCGGCCGCCAAGGCTGGTTCAGTATGTTCAAGGATTTTCTTGAAGAGTAAGGGCTTAAGCTGGGACTAGCTAGTTCAACTCCTCTCGCGTAAGTATTTGCTATAGTTAAAGTGTAAGTAAGGAGGCGTAGGATGGCTACGAAGTTTACCGGTCTTGGTATACATATCAAAGTTAAAGATATCGTTAGGTCCCGAGAGTTTTATGAGAGTTTAGGATTTGTTCCGGCATTTGGATACGGTGATGATGCTTTTCGTGCCACCCTGCCTGAAGGCTGTGCTTCGGCCCCAGAAGGCTATTGTGGAGTAACCTATAATTTAACTGATACCGCCCAGCTTGAAATAGCCGATGGCCACATAGCTGTAAAACCAGAAACCTTTGGCATAGATGTGCACACCGCTAAGATATCGGGGATGGTTAGAGTGGAGAGCTTACTCCCCCTTGTAGATACATTGAAGCCTCACATGCATTACCCTGTTAAAAAGTACTATTGGGGAACTATCGAAATCGCTGTGCGAGACCCAGATGGTTTTGT
>CAZBRC010000027.1:10563-11627 GCA_964494415.1 uncultured Candidatus Saccharibacteria bacterium | reverse complement strand
TTGCTATAGCCAACCAGGCTTGGATATGGCTGACGAAGGTTATCAAAAACCTCACGTGACCTACAACTAACCTTTTGAGTGATGTGTGATGGAACAGGTCCGCATGTCTCTAGATCGTAAATCCCAAAACGGTTAAAGGTGCTTGAGGCCACAACGGCGTATCGACCATCGCTGGTTATAGCGGTTTGAACAGACGGGCTAACACCAATGTCATAATTGAATGAATCTGCGAAGGGCAGAACCTGCCAGGTCTGAAGATCGACCCGTACTGCCCCTATGGCGCGGACGTCGGCCACCATCCAGCGCCCGTTGGCCGAGAAGGATATTGAATCAAGAATAACTGGCAGGTTCTGCCCCGAAGCATCCGTTAAACGCGCGCTTGTTTGATCTGGGACCACATGGGTTACCTGGCCGAGTGCATTAGACGAGCTGCGGATGCTTTCATCAAAATTTGACGTAAAGTTTAGGTACACACTGTTGGCTGGCCCAGAGGTAAATCGGATTGCAGTGTTACTGTGCTGGATAGGAATAACGAGGCTGGGACTGCCACTCATGAGCTGTAACTTCCCCCATGTGTTTGTGCCAGGCCTTTGAAGGTAGCCATTTGGCGACACGCTCCCGTAGGCTGTATCAACGACACATTCGACGTTACTTACTTCTGTTTGCAGCAGCGTTGCAGGGCGAGTTACTACTTTCCTATCCTGACAATCACGGTTCCCATAAAGAGTGCGAGCATCCGTTTGACCAGAAGGGAAGTCGGTTACTTTATTTAGGGCGAGGGAAGTGCTAAACAGATCGGAAGACAGATTTGGGAGCCCGCGGGCAGGTGTAGCAAAAGTAGCACCTGCCAAGACCAAACAGCAAATTGCCGCCCCTGCTCTCTTATAAAACTTAATACTATGAAACAACATATAGCCATAGTACTGCGGCGTAAAATATACTTCAACTTATTAAATAAATACTTAAGATTTACGGTTGTTTACTTGTGCGCCTTTAGCGTTGGCTGTCTAGAACGTCTTCAAAAACTTCGAGAGTCTGTTGAGCCATACGCTGCCATGAGTACT
>CAZBRC010000027.1:2283-10553 GCA_964494415.1 uncultured Candidatus Saccharibacteria bacterium | reverse complement strand
CTGCTTCTTGCCCTTTTGCGCAAGCTGCTTAGCCAAGTTCGCATCGTCCAATATCTGGCTAATCTGGTTGGCTATGTCTTGGGGATTCTCGGGGTCAAAGTAAATCGCTGCATCCTGATAGACTTCCGGCAGACAGGTCGCGTCACTGCTAGCAACTGGGGCGCCATGCATCATTGCCTCTAACCCGGGTAGACCGAAGCCCTCACTAAGAGAGGGAAACACGTAGGTGGCGGTGTTTTCGTAGAGCCAGCGTAACTGACCCTCCGAAATAAAACCAGTAAAGTGCACATTGCCGAGTGCCTGATGTCGGACATCTTTGGCGATTCGCTTATATAACGCATCTTGTTTACCGGCCAGTACAAGGTGTAAGTCAGGGTATTTCTGTCGCAATAACGCGAAGGCTTCAATAAGCCGCGGTAAGTTCTTGTGCGGCAAGGGCCGACCGACATACATAATAAAGCGCTTACCGTGAAGTTCCTCAATTGGCTCAGGTTTCTCGGTTATGGCATCGGCAGCCAGGTGGGTAACGGTGATTTTGCGGCTGTTAATGCGAGCAAAACGCGCAATATCATCTTTGACGAACTGGGTAAACGTGAGCAGGGCTTTCGATTTACGGGCTACGTATTTTATGACCAGCCCGAAAACCCATTGTTTGACGGTAAACACCAACCAATTCTTACTGGGGTTACGAAAACGAACCGTGGTGAGGTCATTAATGGTTGTTACCACTGGCCCCCGATATAAAATCGGTTGTTGCGGCATCGGGAAAAAGACTAAATCTACTTTAAGATCACGGATTTGCTTAAAGAGGCCGAGCTGTTCGGCAAACGTAAACTCTTTATGTTTGGTTATAATCACCTTACCGCGCGGGAATTGTTTTTTCACGAACGCCTGGCGGGCTTCGGTCGCCAACACTATAAAAGAGTGCTCGGTCTTTAGCGGCTCAAGATTGGCCAACAACTTATCGATGTATCTTCCCGAACTAGTGCCCGACTCACGAGCATCAATTAGTATTCTTGCCATAATTATTGTTAGTGTACCACCGAAGAGTTGGATAACTCTAGGGTTACGTATCCGCAAGAGCAGATAATTCTTTGAACAGTTTTTCGGCAACAGTGGGCCATTGTTCATAGTTATGTACGTGCTCAATGCTATTTTTTGCGAGTTTTGTAAGAAGTGCTGAATCGCCCAAAATTTGAGACATAGCTTGACTGAGATGTTTGGCATCACCGTTCGTATAGAGTGCCGCCGTTCCAGCCACTTCTCTCAAAACAGGTATGTCGCTACACAGGACTGGTTTTCCGTAACTCATTGCCTCCAGAACTGGCATGCCAAAACCTTCATATGATGATGGCTGGACACAAAGCGTGGCAGTTTCATACAAAGCAGCCTTCTCGCCATCGCTAATATAGCCAGTTAACACAACTTTTAAGCCGGCTTTTTGAAGAGCTTCAACCTTATTAAGAATTGCTTCGTCCTGCCAACCCTTTCCGCCCGCCAGAACAAGCGGATATTTGTCCTGCTGCTCGACCGGGAGTTGTCGATATGCTTCCAGTAGCTCAACAAGATTCTTGCGAGGTTCTATTGTGCCAACAAATAAAATACAGCTATCTTTCAAATTGAGTCTCTGGAGAACTGATTTATCTGCTTTTGCATGGTCGGCTGGTGGGATTGGCAAAACTATAATGTCGTTAGGTGGTACATTAAGCTTTTCTTGAATCCGATACTTGGTGAATTGGGAATTTACTACCACCCTACTAGCCTGCCTTACGGTTGCTGGCACCCACTTACTTAGAAATGCCAAATTTTTAGACTGAACAAAATGTGGAAGATCAAGAAACACCAGGTCATAAATTATCGTAACAGTAGGTGTGTGACGGATTTTGATCGACGGGACAAAATTAGTAGCCAAAAGTATGTCACCTTTGAGCCGCAAGAAACTATTTAAAGGGAACTGGAAACCAAGGAACCGAGTAATACTGAGCAATCTGCCCGGAAATAGTTTTATTTCACGATAAGAGATGTTATTGGCCTTAGGGAGACTGTGGGAGGAGCGACCCAGAAAGTTGAAATAGTAACCAACTAGTTGAACTTCGTTAGGGTATCGTTGAGACAATGCCTGTATGAGATTAAAAACAAAATAGCCAACACCAGACTTATTATTCAGTAATGGTGTAGCGTCAAAAATGACTTTGATGGGTTTTTGACTATTCATAAAGGGGCACAATTTCTTTTTTCATAATGGTGGCAAAGTCAAACTTAGTGACATAGTCCTGCCTTGCAGCTTGTCCCAGCTTTTGGCGTAGCGCGGGATTGTTTACGAGGCTGCACATGGCTTGGTAAAGGGCGTCTGCGTTCTTAATGGGGATAAGGATGCCATTACCTTGGTTTACAAGCTCAGGGTTACCGCCAATATCTGTAACCACCATAGGCTTACCTAGCATAGCTGCCTCGGCGATGGCCAGGCTGAAACCTTCGTGGTACGAGGGATGAACAAAAACATCACTGGCGGCAAGATATTCCAGCGGTTTATTGGTATGGCCCACAAATACGATGTGAGGATTATCAGCCATGGCTTCAAAACGAGATCGTTCTGGTCCGTCTCCCAGTAGCCACAAACGGACGTTAGGGTATTCGGGCGAGAGTCGCCTAAATGCTTCAATCAGTTCACCAATACCCTTAGCTGTCACCATACGAGAGGTGGCGCAGAATATCACAGCTTTTTTATCTGCCGCACTTCTTGCTCTTGGCTTAACCTTTTCATCTCTGCCGGCAATATGTATAACAGAATAATTGGCCGGTAGTGTTTGGCTGAGTTCTTTTTCAATCAAGGCCTTCTCGCTATAGCTGACCAGTATGATTGCTCGTGCCCAGCGTCCAACAAAACGCACAAGTCGTCCAACCGGATTTTTATACCAAACGGTCATATTTTTATAGATGTATTTCAAATCAGCCGTATCGGTCCAGATTACATGTTTGCCGAGAATCTTAGCAGCAAGTGTAGCGGCTATGAAGTCGTCGCGACTCATGATATGCACAGCGTCAATTTTTAACTGCAAAAACAGCTGGAGATACCAACCCAATAGGCACAGTTGCCAGACAATATATATAGGGAACAATAATGCCCGTTTGCCGCCCCAGTTTTGCCGAGACCACCACCAACCGGTATTTGTAACCAGACCAAGTGATGCAGCATATCGTAGTAATTGTTCCTGATGTGTTACCACATAGCTCGTCCAGCCGTTAGTTTGCGCCTCTTGTGCAATATGAGCCGCTAAACGCTCAGCACCACCGAAGTCATAGCTATAGGCATTGCGTATTACTGCCAAACGCCCCTTGTGAGCAGATGGACTGTCAGCATGAGTTTTGCCGGTAGTTTTCATCAACACAAGTGTATCAGTAATGACAACACAATAGGTATACTTAGGCTCAGTGCTCATCTATAATGGAACACGTTAGATGAAGAGAATATTTTCAAAGAAAAATCGCGTCTTGTTACGCGAGCTAGTTGCAACTGATTTTAAACTCCGTTATCAGGGTTCAGTTTTGGGATATGCCTGGTCGTTGTTGCGACCATTATTCCTCTTTGTCATTTTGTACGTGGTGTTTGTAAAGTTTTTGAAAGTAGGCAAAGGAATTCCGCATTTCCCTATTTACCTATTACTCGGCATTGTGATTTGGAACTTCTTTTTAGAGATGACAACGCAAAGCCTCGGCTCAATTGTGGCCCGTGGAGACTTAATACGAAAGATCCGTATACCACGTTGGATTATAGTTGTCTCCAGTAGTCTTTCGGCATTGATCAATCTCGCACTGAATCTATTAGTGGTAGCTGTTTTCTTGGTAATAAATCATGTCGATATACTTAAAACTACAATCTACCTACCGCTCATACTACTAGAGATGTACCTGCTGGCGCTTGGTGTATCGTTCTTCTTGTCGGCTGCGTATGTTAAATTCCGAGACATAAATTATATCTGGGAAGTTTGTTTGCAGGCCGGTTTTTATATGACGCCCATTCTTTACCCAATTACCTTAATAACCAACCTGACGCTCCAAAAGTTGATTATGCTGAGTCCAGTTGCTCAATCTATCCAGGCTGCTCGCTGGGCAGTTGTCAGCAACAGTACGGCGACAACATACTCGATTTTTGAAGGGGGCTGGTATGCGTACATCCCACACATAATAGTGTTGGTAGTTTTGATAATTGGCGTTCTGTACTTTAAAAAAGAGTCTAAATTCTTTGCGGAGAACATTTAATGGAAGACGTGGCTATAAGAGTAAATGGGGTCGGCAAGACATTCCGCCTGCCACACGAAAAGCGTTCATCCGTTAAAAGCGCATTCGTGAGCCTATTTAGACGACAGACATTCGAGACTCAAACTGTACTTAAAAATGCCTCTTTCGACATCAAAAAAGGAGAATTCTTTGGAGTGGTTGGGCGAAACGGCAGCGGCAAAAGCACGTTACTTAAGTTGTTGGCGGGTATCTATACGCCTACAACAGGCAGTATAACGACCAATGGAAGTCTAACGCCGTTTATCGAGCTAGGAGTTGGCTTTAACCCAGAATTGTCTGGGAGGGAAAACGTGTTTCTTAACGGAGCGCTACTTGGTTTTTCTCGTAAAGAAATGTCTAAGATCTATCCGCAGATTGTTAAGTTTGCAGAACTTGAAAAATTCATGGATCAAAAGCTAAAAAACTACTCTTCAGGTATGCAAGTTAGGTTGGCATTTTCAATTGCTATTCAAGCTCAGGGTGACATACTGCTTATAGACGAGGTCCTAGCGGTAGGCGATGCTGCATTCC
The DNA here is from genome assembly GCA_964494415.1 of uncultured Candidatus Saccharibacteria bacterium. Taxonomy (GTDB): domain Bacteria; phylum Patescibacteriota; class Saccharimonadia; order Saccharimonadales; family OMJO01; genus CAZBRC01. The sequence continues at coordinate 5,744 of CAZBRC010000027.1, read as the reverse complement.
AGCAAAAATGCTTTGATTATTTTGAGGGGCTAAAAGCTCGCAAACAGACCGTCGTTTTTGTATCTCACGACATGGGGGCTGTCCGACGATTTTGTACACGTGCTGTTTACATCGATGCTGGCAAAATTGTGAAAGAGGGCGTGCCAGCCGACATAGCCGACCTTTACGCCGAAAGTAATATAAAAAGCCAAGAAGAGGAATTATCAGCGGTCTTAAATCTGTCAGACTCACACAAGGTTAGCTCGAAGATTTCAAAACACGATGACAAAGCTGTAACTCTGGAAATAGCGTATAAAACTAAGCCTGGCGACAAAACATATGTTGGTATTTCGGTGCTAAAAGACAGTGCCTCAATAGCAGAGATATCTACGTCATCACAAAGACCCCTATCGGGTTCGGGCAAAGTGCAATACATACTTCCTAAGAATCTTTTCAATGCCGGCACTTATCAGATAGGAGGAATCTCATTGTTCCGCCTTGAGAATCGAGAGTTACTCGCAATCGATAAAACGAAGAGCGATTTTGTAGTAAAGGGTGAGGATCTGACGCGCGGTAGTGCTTTAAAATTGCCGGACGGATGGGTCTATGAGAAGAATTAGTGTTTCCAAGCCCTATCTGCCGCCAATTGAAGAATACGAAGCGTATTTACGGCAAATTTGGGAAAACGAGTACTTAACGAACCAGGGACCACTACTACAGGAATTTGAAGATCGCACCAAGGAATATCTGCACACAGCAAATTTTCAGCTAGTCACTAATGGCACACTAGCCTTACAAATAGCACTCAGGGCATTGGATATAACCGAAGGAGAGGTTATTACCACTCCCTTCACATACGTAGCCACAACCTCTGCAATTCTGTGGGAAAGGCTAGTACCCGTTTTTGTGGACATTGAGCCTGAGGCCTTTTGTATTGATTCGGCAAAAATAGAGGCCGCAATCACGCCAAAAACCAAAGCAATTCTGGCGGTCCATGTATTTGGACTGCCGTGCAACACAGAAAAAATTGAAGCAATCGCCCAGAAACACGGGCTAAAAGTGATCTACGACGCAGCTCACAGTTTCGGGGTACGGTACATGGGCAAGTCTATGCTTAGCTATGGCGACATTTCGATATGTAGCTTTCACGCAACTAAGCTATTCCACACCATAGAGGGTGGTTGTCTAGTTGCCAAGGATGCGGTGACTGCAAAAAAGATAGCCTCAATGAAATGTTTTGGATATGACGGCGATCAACACCGTATGGTCGGCCTGAACGCGAAAGCAAGCGAATTCCAAGCTGCTATGGGGCTGTGTTGTCTCGATAAAATAGACAGTCTCATCAATGAACGAAAGCAGCTTTCCAGTTTGTATGACAAACTTTTGGGGGGCTTATTGAAAACACCCCGACTTCCTAAGGGCACGGAATACAACTACGCGTACTACCCGGTGGTGTTTAATAGCGAAGCAGACATGCTTAGCGCTAAGTCTAGGCTTGAGCAGAATAATGTCTATGCTCGTCGCTACTTTTATCCCTCTCTCAACAGCCTCCCCTATATTCAGAAAGCATCACCGTGTCCAATTGCAGAAGACATTGCTTCACGGATTTTGTGCCTTCCTTTGTATAATGGCTTGTCCGATGAAACGGTTGAAATGATATGCAGGGTGTTGGCAGTATGAAAAATGTTTTGGTGTTTCCTTGCGGTTCCGAAATTGGCCTAGAGATATATCGCTCTGTAGCTTACTCGTCACATTTTAGGGTTTTCGGTGGCTCTTCCGTTGATGATCACGGCAGGTACGTGTACGAGCATTACATACCAAATATCCCCGATGTTAATGATGAAAAATTTGTAGAGCTTTTAAACGAAACAGTCGTAACAAATAAAATTGACTTTATTCTTCCGGCACACGACAGTGTGGTACTAAAACTCGCCGAAGCAAAGGACAAAAATTTGCTGCGTTGCGAGGTTGTTACTTCGTCATACGAGACATGTCAGATTAGCCGCTCTAAATTAAAAACGTACGAACTGTTAAAGGGCGTAGTGCCGGTACCACGCGTTTACCAAAATAGTCACGAAATAAACGAAGCTGACATGCCGGTCTTTCTAAAACCGGACGTTGGTCAAGGATCAAAAGGCACAGTACTAGCCGACACTAGGTCGGCTGTAGATTTTTACGTAGGGCAAAACCAAGATTTGCTCGTGCTCGAAAACCTACCGGGAAAAGAATATACAGTCGATTGCTTTACAGACCGCGGCGGGTCACTGCTTTTTAGTGCGCCACGCGAACGAGCCAGAATTGGCAACGGAATCAGTACAAGCTCACACGTGGTTAACGATGATCGTTTTAGTAAGCTGGCTATGGCCATCAATGACAAACTGAAGTTTAACGGCGTGTGGTTCTTTCAGGTTAAAGAATCAGCCAACAAAGAACTTGTACTTATGGAGATAGCGCCACGTGTGGCGGGTACCATGGGATTGTCACGTGCGCGTGGAGTTAATTTGGTGCTGTTGAGTTTGTTTAATGCCTCCGGAATTCCGGTTAAGATTGAACCTAATCAGTATGACATTACTATCGATCGCGCTCTCGCTAATCGCTACGAGCACAACATTCAGTACAAGCATGTCTATCTAGACTTTGATGACTTAGTTATTGTGAATGGGCGTGTTAATCCACAGATTATGGCCTTTGTGTATCAGTGCATTAACAAAGACGTTGAGATACATTTAATTACTCGACACACCGCAGCGCTTGACGAGACCTTGAAAAAGTTTAAGTTGCATAACATCTTTAATGAAATAATTTGGATAACCGATAATACCGAAAAACACAAACACATTCGATACAAGGACGCCATTTTTATTGATGACTCCTTCGCGGAACGCTGTAACGTAGCGAAGCATACAGGTATTCCGGTGTTTGATGCTCATATGGTTGAAGTATTAATGGAAAGGTTTTAGTTGTGGACACACAGAAGGTAGCCTTGGTTGACGAATTAAATTACAAGAGAATTCGTGACAATGTGAAAGATTTCATTTCGAGGTGCGCAGCTAAATATGATTCTTCTGGCAAACTATTGTTGGATATTGCGCCGCAAGATCATGAGGGCGCAGAGCCATTTTTTAAAAAAACAAAAATTGAGACTCTTGATATTAGCCCGAATGCCAGAGCAACCTTTACTGCAGATTTGTGTCAAAATAACAAAGCCCAAATTCCAAGTAATAGGTATGACTATGTAGTTTGCACAGAAGTGCTTGAGCACACTAAACAACCATTTAATGCAGTTAAGGAAATCAAAAGGTTGTTAAAAAAAGGAGGCATTTGCTTCGTTTCAACACCATATGATTTTCGCATACATGGTCCACTACCGGATTGTTGGCGTTTTACAGAACATGGTCTGAGAGAGCTTTTTAAAAGTTTTGATATTATTGATATTTCCGGTCTTGAAAATAATGAACGATTTTTAATGCAAACACACTATA
>CAZBRC010000027.1:0-2273 GCA_964494415.1 uncultured Candidatus Saccharibacteria bacterium | reverse complement strand
AAGGAAGAAGCAGTGAGAAGCCAAATCAAAGTAAGTATCGTATCCATAACCTACAATCACGAAAAGTACATACGTGATGCGCTAGATAGTTTTTTGATGCAAGAAACAGATTTTGATTTCGAAATCATTATTGCAGATGATTGTTCGACCGATAAAACACCCGAAATCATCAAAGAATATGCCGCCACATACCCTAAAATAATTAAACCAATTCTACGTAAGAAAAACATTGGCGCCATAGATAACGCCATAGAAACATTGCAGGCAGCAAAGGGTGAGTATGTTGCACTTTGCGAAGGGGATGATTATTGGACAGATGTCACGAAACTACAGCGACAAGTGGACTTTTTGGATAAACACACCACCTACTCATTCTGCTTCCACCCAGTGCGGGTTATTTTTGAGAATCGTGAACAACCGGAATCTGTTTGGCCGAATATTAAAGACAACAAGCAATTGACAACCGCGCAACTGTTGGCCGAAAACTTTGTTCCTACTAATGCTGTTATGTATCGACGCCAAGATTATAGCAAGTTGCCACGAGACATTATGCCGTTAGACTGGTACTTTCATGCGTATCACGCCCAGTTTGGCAAAATTGGGTATATAAACAGAACTATGTCGGCGTACAGAAGGCATGCCGCAGGGCTTTGGTGGGATTCATACTCTGACAGCGATAACCTATGGGTTAAGTATGGGGTTTCTAATGTTGCAATGTATCTCGAGCTTTTAAAGCTGTACGGTGATAAGCAAGAACTAGCGACAATAATTTACCGATCACTGGCAAGAGTGATCAATACTCTTATAGAAGTTGATCAACGCCAACAAAGTGGCCTATTGAATAAGCTGACTAAAACATACCCTAATCAAGCTGATGTGTTGTTATTGGGCTACAATCAGCAAACGCTTGATGACAGTCAGCATATCAAAAACCTTAATGTCGAAGTGGATAAGCTCAACCAGGAAATTATTGACCTACGCTCACAGGTGTATGACGTCCGTGATCAGATAAACCACCTTACTCAGTCGCGCGTACTTGGCAAGATTATAAAGTTACGTGACTGGGTTGGAGAAGTGATACCAAAAATTAAGCATGCCCCGCGCTACACGTACCATAAGACCAGGGCTGTGGCGGTGAGGCTTGTACCTAAACTCATCCGGCAATTCCTTAAAAAGGTGCGGAACTACCTACGTTTTCTGCGAGACAGGCACCACTACAATAAGGTTGTGCGTGAGACCGTTGCGAATGAAAAGTGGAGCCCCAAAGATCCACTCATTTCTGTAGTGATACCATATTATAATCGTCACGATACCATAGATGACACCCTGCTATCACTCGAGACTCAAACACTGCAGCGATTTGAAACTATAATAGTGGATGATGGCTCAACCGATCCAGAAAGTGTAGAGAAGTTGGAGTATCTCAAGAAATCGGGGTTGAATGCTACTATTATTCACCAAGATAACCAAGGAGTTGCGACAGCCCGCAATACCGGCATAGCTCATGCAAAAGGCAAGTATATTATATGTCTTGACTCGGATGACATATTAGAACCGACTTTTATAGAAAAAAGCACGATCGTTTTAGAGACTAAGCCAGATATAGATCTGGTCACCACTAATCGCCAGGACTTTGGGATATTAACTGATGAAGTGCGGAATAGCAGCTACCACCCACTAGACCTGTACAACGATAATATGGTAATTACGGCTGCCCAGTTTAGGAAAAAAGCATGGGAAGGCTCGGGTGGATACAAGCCCGGCATAGGATACGAGGACTGGGAATACTGGCTTACCTTAGCAGAAAACGGTCACTGGGGAACACTAATTCCTGAACCACTTTTTAAATATCGTACCTCTATTCAATCGCGGTTTATTGAAGATAAAGAGGTGCACTGGAGCAATATACGCAAATTGCGAGATCTACACCCATCATATCGCAAAATAGTATCAAGACTGATTGCGCAGCGACGATATAAAGAAAATTACATAGAAGCAGAAACAGCATTCGTTAATGTAGATCAACCGAACTATTTCCTAGAAACAGACAAACATTTACCTAACATTCTGATTAGTATTCCGTGGATGACTTTCGGTGGTGCCGAAACCCTCATCTATAACTATTGCCGGGAAATTAAAGATCGTTACAACATATCGTTTGTAACTGGATTACCATCAATGCATGAATGGGAATATAAGTTCCGAGAGATTACGCCGGCTATCTATCACCTGCACAACCTTTTTCAAGATGACAAAAAACTTCATCTAGAGTT
>CAZBRC010000026.1:0-11628 GCA_964494415.1 uncultured Candidatus Saccharibacteria bacterium | reverse complement strand
ATAAACATGCTCTGGCGAATGGCCTGTTAGATATGGTTGCTGTCACCGATCACAATCGAGTCGATGCTGCCCTGGCACTTCATCATGAGCTCGGCGATAAAATTATTGTCGGCGAAGAAATCATGACAACCGAGGGCGAAATTGTTGGGCTCTTTTTAACCGAGGCTATCCCGGCTGGCTTAACACCTCTGGAGGTCGTTAAGCAGATTAAAGCCCAGGCAGGTTTGGTTTATATCCCCCATCCCTTCGAAACTGTTCGTAAAGGATTACATCCGGCCATTTTGGACGAGATTGTCGACCAGATAGATTTAATCGAAGTCTATAATGGCCGAGCCTTTGCCCAGGATCGCAGCCAACAGGCGGTGGTGTGGGCTAAATTAAATCAAACACCCGGTGTCGCCAGCAGCGACGCTCATGGAGTCCATGGCTTGGGCCGAACGTTCACGCGCGTACCGGCGCTCCCTAATCGAGCCAATTTTATGGAGATTATTAAACAAGCCACTCCGGTTGCCGGTAAACCAACCATGCGGGCTTTGTTTTATCCTAAGTATCACCGATTGCGGAAGAAGTTGGGAGCCTAGGTGGAACGCGTCCTTAATGAACTATTGTTTGCATTCCTGATCTTTCTACCGGCTGGAATGGCTAATATGAGCCCGGTTTTTGCCAATCGTATACCTCTGTTACGAAAATGGGATGCACCGATAGATATGGGGCAGACCTTCCGCGGCAAACGCTTACTTGGCGCGAATAAACGCTGGCGGGGGCTCGTGTTCGGCTCATTTGTGGGTATGGTGACAGCTATCATCGAATTTATAATCATCACGCGATTTTTAGTCAGCCCGCAGTCGCTATTTGCTATCGGACTGGCGGGTGCTCTGATGGGTTTTGGCGCACTCTTGGGAGATGCTGTAGAAAGCTTTTTTAAACGCCAAGCGGGCGTTAAGCCCGGCCACAGTTGGTTTCCTTTCGATCAGATAGACTACATCATTGGCGGTCTGTTGCTGTCGTATCCCGTCATCAGATGGCCGCTCGACCTAGCCTTAGTGGTTTTTGTGCTGTATTTTGGCCTTCACCTTATAGCCAGTTATATCGGCTACTTATTACATCTGAAAGAAAAACCGATCTAATCGGCTTTGGCGGCCTTTATAAAGGCTTCGTGGCTAAACGCCTGTGGCAAGTCTTTGCCAAAGTGCGCCACCATGCGCTCCATCTGTGATGGCATCGCCGCCAAAGCCCGACATTTTTTATCGCAGGCCTCCCCCTCTATACATATGCAGACGTCGCAGTCTGCCGCTGCAACCAACTTTGGCTTCTTAACATTAAAGAAGATATCAAACTGATCGTCGGCCTTCTTAAGGTGTTTCTCGTAGGCATCCTTAAGTTGAGCCGCGTGGTATATCACTGGTGTCTGATGAGTTATCTGCGCGGCTTGATCAACCCAGCGCGACACCGCCATATGATCGGCATGACCAGTCATGCCATCGGGCCCAAATGTCAAAATTGAATCAGGCTCATACAAGTCTATAAAGGTTGCCAGTTGTTGTGCAACGTAATCGTCGTCGACCTCGTGACAGCGACCGTCGGTATACCCCAACCAGTGGTGGTGGTGCACCCCAATAATACTCAGGGCGTCGGCCAATTCTTGTGAACGTATATCACCTAGTCTTTCTTGCGGCCAACGTTGTTCATCCTGCACGCCAGCCTCGCCTTTGGTTGCGGTGATACAGGCTACATTCTGTCCATTCGCCACCGCCATGGCCATAATACCGGCACACCAAAAAGTTTCATCATCTGGGTGAGCCCAGATGGATAAGATTGAACCGAGTTGTGCGACAGCTGCCCTGTCGGCGGTATTGGCGTTCATGATGAACTCCTTCTACCTCTATAATACCGTATCTGTCTAGCTTACTGGTCGAGGCTGGCTTTGAATTTTTCGATAAGCTCTACCGGCGTGGGATCCAGCCCGTTTAGTAAGGCCACGTACAGACTGGTGAAATCACCCAGCGCGATGGTCCAAATAAGCTGCTGTAACAGGGTCTGGCCGGCGGCGTTTACGATGTGTGGCGCTGGGCGCTTGCCAGAAAGCAACCGTTCGGTCACCTCAAAGCGTTTCTGAACCCGGGGATGTTCTAAATTACTCCGTAGATCTATTACAGCGTAGGGTTTGTGGCGGGGGTGACTGGTCCAGCCCAAAAACTCGTTGTGATTAAACTCGGGCAAGGCATCCCACCAGGCGATGTTTTTAGCATTTTCGTTCAGACTAATTTTCCACTTATAGGCGGCCGGCGCTAATTTAGGCCCGGCGTATACCACTACCGATTTACCAACCAGCTCTTGCGCTAGTTGTTTAACGGGGTTGCGACTGGTGGGCACGGTAGGCAGCCAGTCTGTCATTTGTTTACCAAGCCATTCCGCCGCCGACTCCAGTTCTTTTACCCCACCATCAACCAAATTGGCTTGCTCTAGAACCTCTGTTAACGCACGCAATTGATAGCCAAACGTCATGCGGGGCTGCATATGAGCAGGGAGTACAACGATTGGCAATGTTTCCTGCCGAGCTAAGGCTTGCAATTTGCCGCCCGAATCAATAACAACTATTGGCGGCCGTGGCTTTAGAGCCAGGGCAGCTTGTAGTACAGCTATAGTTTCTTCGGTATTACCAGAGTAACTTGAGCAGATTAAGAGTGTTTGTTCATCAACAAAGGCAGGTAGGTCATAGTCTTGCACAATCGTTAGCGGCACACTTAGACCAGGCCAGCTATTAAACATCTTGGCCGCAAGGCCCGATCCGCCCATACCAGCCACAACCACTTTATGTATTGGCTTCGGAAAATGGGCTTCAAAGTGATAGTTGTGACCATATTGTTGCCACTGCTTTTGGGCAATCCCCAACGCATCACTTGTATCCTTTTGGTGGATATACTTCAAATCATCCAGCAAAGCGTTTCTCTCTTCATGCTTATGGTTTATACTACTACTATACACGCAAAGTCCTCAAGGAGGTGGGAATGTTCGGGAACCACAAAAACGACGATTTAGGTAATAGTGAAGATCCGCAAGACAACGGTGGATTTATTAGTACTCCGCACCCAGACCCAACAGGTGTTCCTGAGCCACCGGCTCCTGGTTCATTTGACCCAACAGCACCAACAGCAGATGCACCGGCGCCAACCGAGCCCGAAGTTGCTGCTCCAGCCGCCCCGGCATCAGATGACACCACTACTCCGGATGACACCACTCCAGCCGCCGATACACCCGACACCCCTCAGTTCGGTCAGCCATTTACGCCTGGAAGTGTTTTGCCGGCAGCTGACACCAGCGAACCCGCAGACACAACTCCACCAACCGACAACCCACCAGTTAGTGACGAGCTATTAGAAATCAAAAAAGAAGCCTTGCAGAACTTAACACCTCTGGTAGATCACTTGGATCAAACTCCCGAGGAACGTTTCAAAACCACCATGATGATGATTCAGGCCGCCGACGATCAGAGCCTAATCCAGCGCGCCTATGAGGCCGCCAACCAAATTACCGACGAATCAGCTAAGGCCCAGGCTCTGTTAGACATCGTCAACGAGATTAACTACTTTACTCAGCAGCACAACCAGTAACTACATTGAGTATTGGCTGCGAAGCGCCTTCATGGCGACATTGCGTGGCACACGCTGCTCTTCGTTGGTCTCCATCACACGCTGCAAGAGCGTATGAATGGCGCGCATTTCGTTGTGCAACTCACTCTCGAGCGTTAATAACCGGCTCTCCATAGCTGCTAGACGGCGAACCATCTGGTTTACCTGGATATTAGTCTGTCGACTGAGTTGATATTGCTGTTGTTGGACATCATGCACATAGGTTAAAACCCTGTCGCGAGATGCATCACAAGCTGTCTGGATATCTTGCCGAGTGGCGACACGTTCTAAAATGCGGTTTCTAGCCGAGTCGATGACACCTTGGATATCCTGTTTTGTGAGTGATACCATAGCGTACCTCCTTACCCCTTTTCTACCTCATGTCGCGGTTACATGTGGATGTAGTGTAAGGAAGTTTTAAGAATTCTGCTGTGAGAATAGTTACAAAGCTTTTGTTACAAATCTATATCTGGGCCTGTTCGCGGTAACGGAGCGGAGCTATTTGTGTCGCTGGGGGTGCTTGAGGTATTACTTGAGCCACTTGGTGTCGTACTGGGGTTTGAAGTCGGGTTGGAGTTGGAACTGGAGTTTGCGTTTGTGCTCGAGCCACTGTCGCCAGCAGAGTCATTGCCGGATGATGCTGGCTGATTAGTGGTTTGGCCAGAGGTAGATTTATCTTTATTGGTGGCTTTTCGGTAAATCCAGCGGCCGCCAAAAAATAACAACAGGGCCAGTAGTACGGTAACTACCAGGGTAATCAGCCCCAATAACCAAGCGACGCCTCGTCGCTCACGTCGACCTGCCTCGTAATAATCTTGCACCTCGGCCGGGACTGGAGTGCTCGTCCGGGTGGTGTTCTTATTTTTTCTGCCAGTTTTTGGCCACATAACGTACCCCGTCTCTCCACCCTTTTGTAGTTTTACCATAGTACAATTTGGCATTTTTCACAATATTCCATGGCTGCGGAATGTTTTATACTCGCTCCAAAAGGAGGGTACGTGTCACAACCACACGCTGTCGATGGTCAGTTAACTTCACCTAATCCAGAAGAGTTTCTTGGACAATTGCAAGCTGAGGGATGGGCGCCAGTTCAAAGCCAACTCGGCTCCGAACACTATTCGGAACTAACCACCATTTTTCGGGCTGCAATGGAGCTTGTAACGCAGCCTGACGGTGAACCTATCAGAGAAGCCTTCTCTTTTAATAGTCATGGTAGTGACCACACCGATTTTTACCTGCAGCGTAAATTTGCCGGACAAGCTAACCCTCTCTTACCCGACTATGTCGGCACCGACAGCAAAGATCTACTGCATTATGGGGCATTAACCAGCTCGGTAGTACGTGACCGTCTCAGCAGCAAGATGCCACCAGAAATAGCGGACTTGCTCGAAATTTGTGATGAAACCTTGGGCGAAGTATTCCGTATTGGGCAAGAAGCCACACGCGCTCTCGGTATTGAGCCCCTGTTCTTTAGCGGTAACCCAAAAGACTGGACACACATATTTAGAGGCCTCGATTACCACGCAGGTGACGTGCCGTATCTCGGCGATGGCCACTTTGATCGCTCCGGCGCTACCGCAACACTGTATGAAGAGATCGAAGGACTTGAAGGCGTGCAGGGTCAAAACGGCAGACTTGAATCTATTACGGCTGAGTATTTGGACGAGCTGGAGCAAAGCATGCAACCCCTTGAGTATGTAGAGTACGTCGCAAGATTCTTTTTTGGGGCTGGTTTCAATGAGTTACCGCAAGCGATTCGTGAACGTCTTGGCTCACCAAACCTGTTTGCTCATCAGATTGCCAACCGACACCCGCATACAAAGCGTGCTTCATTTGTCGGATTCTTTAACCCTCACCCTGGTTTCAGACCATATAAAACACCTACCCAGATTCACACAGGGTTTGCTGAAATCAAAGAACACTTAGAGCAAACTGGCCAATAACAAGTTGCTACATCATGCCCATGCCGCCTGGCATGCCACCGGGCATAGCGGTCATCTCTGGGCCTAGCTTTTCTGGAACATCAGCAACGAGCGCACCCATGGTCATAGCGGTTCCGGCAATAGATACGGCGTTTTGAACAGCTTCTTTGGTTACACGAGCTGGGTCAACCACACCGGCAGCTTTTAGGTCAACGAGCTTGGTAGGATCATTAACGTTTATGCCCTGCCCAGCTTTAGCCTTTTGCACCTGTGGTAGCCATTCGTCGGGGTTGAGGGCTGCGTTTTCTAGCAGAATGCGGAAGGGCTGCTCAAGCGCTTTTTTGAGCAACTGGCGGCCAGCGGCCACGGAGTGATCCTCGGATGGTTTAGTAGTTATAGTGCTACTTAAGTTTACGAGCGTAACGCCACCACCAGGAACCACACCTTCTTCTAGGGCAGCTTTTACAGCGTGTACGGCGTCATCAACCCGGAATTTCTTCTCTTCGATCTCGGTTTCGGTTGCCCCACCAACTTTAATGACCGCTACCTTGCCTGCTAATGCAGCCTGGCGCTTTTCGAGGTTTTCTTTGTCGTAGTCGCTATCGGCAGCTGGGATCTGAGCCGCAATTTGTCGGACACGCTCGGCAACAACTGCTTTGGCGCCGGCTCCTTCGATAATCGTAGTCTCATCTTTTGTGACGATTACCTTACGGGCTGAACCAACCATGCTCATGTCGGCAGTTTCAAAAGTTGTACCGGTGTCATCACTAATGACTTGGGCGCCAGTTAGAGCAGCGATATCATTGAGGATATCTTTGCGTCGGTCGCCAAATGCCGGTGCTTTGACGGCTATAGTGTTGAAGACACCCTTTAGGCGGTTCAGGATGAGTGTCGCCAAAGCCTCACCGTCGACGTCGTCAGCAATTAGCACCAAATCTTTCTTACCCACCTGAGAGAGATGTTCTAACAGCGGTAACAGCTCCTGAATTGAGCTAATCTTTTTGTCAGTAACGACGATTGCTGGCTTGTTATAAACCGCTTCCATACGAGTTGCATCGGTTACCATGTAGGCGCTCACAAAGCCACGATCAAATGTAAAGCCTTCGACCACCTCACTTTCTAAGGCTAAGCCTTGGCCTTCTTCAACCGTCACCACACCGTCCTTGCCAATCTTGTCGATGATATCAGCAATCATGTTGCCAATCTCGGGGTCACCAGCACTGATAGTGCCAACTTCTGCTACCCTTGTCTTTTTACTTTTTATGTCCTCGCTCATACTGCCAAGCTTTTTGATGACGTCGTGAGCAGCGGCTTCTAGACCTTTACGCAAGAGCATTGGATTATGGCCAGCCGCGATAAGCTTGTTGGCCTCATTCAAGATGTGGTAGGTCAAGACAGTTACGGTGGTAGTCCCGTCCCCCGCTACATCGTTCATCTTGTTTGCGGCTTGCTTAATGAGCTCAGCGCCAACTTTGTAACCAAGTGTTTCGTCATCGGAGTCATCGATCTCGACACCTTTGGCGACAGTAACACCGTCATGAGTTACAGTAGGTGCACCGTACCCCTTACTAATAACCACGTTGCGGCCTTTGGGCCCCATGGTTGTCTTAACAGCTTCGTATAAAATCTTGGCACCCTCTAGGACACGTCGTCGGGCGTCATCATCATAAAATACTTTTTTAGCCATGCTTCCTCCTACTTAACCGTTGCAATTACGTTTTGCTTAAAAACAAGGGCGTACTCTTGGCCACCATCCTTGACGGTTGTTGCCTCGTACTCATTTTTATAGATGACCCGGTCGCCAACTTTGACTTCGTTGACAGCCGACCCCACCGCCACTACTTTGGCGGTCTTGGGTTTTTCTTGGGCATTTTCTGGAATATAAAGGCCGCTGGCAGTCTTAGTAGCCGCCTGCTCGGCTTGCACCACAATGTATTCGGGCATTGGTTTTATATTTACAGCCATGTGTTCCTCCTGTTATCCGATGATTAATTAGCACTAGCAATATGAGAGCGCTAACTGTCAGCACTCATAATAGCCGAGTGCTAATTTTACTGTCAAGCACTGCACTGTTAAAAGATTAGAAACAAATTAAAAAACGCCCGAGGCGTTTGCTGTAAGCGTGTGGTGAGAGAAACAAAGATCGTGAGCGGTGGTGAAGTGGTAGAGGGGGCGCAGCCGGGGTGGCAGGCGCAGCGTGGGTACAAAGAGCGGGGAGCTCTTTTGTCCCGGTAGCGGCGGATGCCACCTGCTGCGCCTGCCGGCATCCCGACCAATTGCCGGTTGATCATGCTGTTTCGGTGCCCATTCCCGACGTTGAAACAGATGATTCCCAGGTAGGTGACGGCAATGTCGCAGACGAGCCCGAGGACGTGAGCTTGGAGGGGCTCATTCTTGAGGTCTGCGAACGCACGTACACCGAACCGGCGGTAGTAGGAACTTGCTTTGGGTTTCAGCTTGGGCTATCCAGACAGTACCCCCTGTTTGGCGACACTTGCGATCATCGAGGCTCGTTCCGTGAGAACGACTCACACCCTATCCATCCTGGTTAGAGTAAACAACTGGCTTCGCACAGTATTAAACCAGCTCTTTACCCTAACCAGACTTCTTTATTCCGGTATCACGATCTTTGTTAATGTGAGGCCTATCAACCACGTCTTACAAAAGTGTAGTAGCGGGACTGGACCTCGACGTCCAAAACTCATTTGGATTGTCATCAAATATACGCTTATTAACGATGAATACAAGTCGTTTTATAAAAATGGTGTTACGTTGAGATTGCGGGTATAGATGGTGTTGCGGTGTCGCCAGTGCGACTGGGAGAGTTCTTTCTGGACCTGCATGAGGTCTGGTATACGCTGAAGCGTCGCCTTTGCGGTAGTTGGGACACAAGGTCCTCATCCGCCTGTTGGCTACCACAGAACTCTCCCAGTCATCACTGACTATGCCCCAACCCCGAAAGGTTTAGAGACAGATGGAACTGATGCCGTCCGTTAGGACGTCATGTCGAGCGGTGCTCGCTCCTCGTACCACACCCTGGCGCCGCCGTGCCTTCCGGAAGACAGCACGTTCGACGAGCCGGAGATGTTGCCAGATGACGACTGAACGCCACCCTTGTGATTGGTGCGCGGTTTGCGTTCCCGCTTGTTCATGGCCCTCCTCGGGTCAGTGCGCCCCGTTCGCGCGGAGATTCCGGTTGATGAAGCGCTGGCGCTGTGCCCCTCCCCGCTCTACGGGCAGGTCGAACCGTGCATCCTGCACAGTCTGGTTCACGACACCGTCATCATCACCCATGTCGGGATTCTGTGCCGCCTCGCGCAACCAGCGCTTGGTGTGAACACGTTTTCCCGATCCTCGTTGCGACACTTGGCTGTTCCTCTCTGTCGGTGGATCATCCATGATATTGCTTTCATCCATGAGCCTGGTAATAACGAATGTGTGTTACCAAACTGCTGGATAAAAGCGCCACAATCTCAACGTGCTTGCTTCCGAATCTAAACAGACTCCAGGAAACAACTAAAACTCAAACAATGCCCGTTTGCGGTACCAGCTTGAATCTTAAGCGTTATTATACAACTTTGTGTGTAGTTTACAAGTGCTGTTTATTAGATCTCGGCGCTGTTGTTCGAAGCCGTATCAGGTCGGAAGAACTCTAAAGCAACCTGCAAATCGTGGAAGACTTCTGGCGTTACAGCCGACTGATCGACAGATGGGTCAACCATGAATAGGTCGGCAGTAACAGAGGCAATCGGACTAGGGTTGGGGATTATATCTTCCACCTTGTCGTAACGCCAAAAGCCCTCACTATTTACCAGAAATAGATCGAACGTCTTATCAGTTTTAACCACCTGGATAAATACATCACTACTCGGTACATCGTGTACCGCGGATAACTCTCCTTCGTCAGATGTAGTTAAAGCATCTGTCAGAGCAGCTCGTAGATGAATCCTGTCAAATAATGGATTGACTTGTTCTGCTCCTTGAGGAGGTCGACTAAGAGTTACGACATGATGGTTAGTGGGAACAAGACTATTTGCTGCCCCCTTGATAATTAGTTGACGTTCCGGATTTAGATTTACCTTCATTATCAGAGCGAGATACTCTGGGCTCGACGCCAATAAATCATTACGCAAATTGTGTACGCGTTCGACAATATCCAACCGACTAGTAAGCGATGGTTTATAGGGATTAGTAGGGCTTTCGCCGGGTTCAGTACGCACAGTCTTCATAATAACAAAATCTATAGTATTTTAAAACTTTTATTGCATTTAGTCAATAATATTGAATTATTTACCATTCGGGCTATAATGTGGGGGTCCAACCATCAGACAACCGCCTCAGGGAGGCAAAGTGGGACAGAAAAAGGTGACCTGCGTACTTGGTGAACTCCAGGTACGAGACGTCGACAAGACGCCGATCAGGAAGAAGAATCCGCGTACCGGCACGGCGGAGTACATCTCCGCAGTCCGCCAGTACGTCTGGACGGAGCAGACACCGTCGCTGGCGTGCTTCAGGGTGATCGAGACGATCGCCAGAGGCATCGAAGGCATCAAGGCGGTCGTTCGCAACGTGGAGTCGTATGGCCCCTACAGCGACTGCTCGATCATCCTCGTACTTCGTGAGGACGTCGACCCCACCAGCACCGGCAAGCACTTCATCACCTCCATGGCGGCCACGCTCAACAACATGAGCACGGATGAGCAGGCCTCCATGCTGAACAACCCGGATCTCGTCGCGGCAGCGGTAGCGATCCACAGCCAGACCCGCAACACCGACGACTGACTCGTCGGAACACTCAAGATGATGGACCGGACCCCGGACAGGTGAACGAACGCCGTGTGCGTCACCTGTCCGGGCCCGGGCTTAGTTCTGAACAAGAGTAGGTTGAAGACCATTCTTCGTCTCCCTATCTCGTACCGATGTTCTGAACTAAGCCCCTATCCACCCCCACAAGAAATTCTGTAAAATGTATTCACTTGCAAATTAAAAAAGGCCGCGAGGCCTATTTTTTATTGTACACACTTTATTAATCGATTTAATCAGATGGTTTCGTATGGAAGGGCGTGCAAATTACAGATGTCGAGGAGGGGGTCGGGCGGCACAGTCGCCGTAGTGCACGAACGTGCCGCCCAGACCCAAGTCTCCTCATTGCCTCGTGTTCCGCAACACGAAGTTTCCCGCTCAGAACTCAGTTACCCAAGTTCCAGCAATGACTCCCGAAGGAGTGTTTGTAGTCGGAACGACGGCCATCCGGCACTGTCAGGCTTTCCACTGAAGGAATCGCTTGACCCTCTCATGGCTCGCATCTTAACCCTGGCGAGGGTGGTTCGGCAGACTCCGAGGAGTCTGTGACGGCCTGGCCGATGACGTTCCGGGGTGGTGCTAGACGCGCAGGCGCCGGGCGGTCTTCATCACCGGAGTGACCTGCGGGCGACGCGCTCGAGCCACGGTGCGGGGATCGCCCCTCGCGTCGTGACCGTGGTTGGTGGACTGCTGCATCTGCAGCTCCTCTCGTGAGGCGGCTGTTGCCTTGGTCTGGCGGTGTTGCGATGTTTCTGCCCCCAGTAGAACCGGCACGTCTATGTTGCTGACGTACGGGATAAACCCTGTGTAAGGAATTGTTTTACCTACTGAGAACCCTGATCTCGTTCGCATCATAAGCTGCGACAAGCCCAAAGCTCTCAGTAGGTTAATCTGTAATTTGCACTGTTAAGGTCCTAATGAACACCGCTCAACCACACTGCGTTATTACGCCAGGGAGCTCCCAATGTCCGTTAGTTGCCCCTCATTTAACGCCCCTTGGTTCAGTCTGTCAAGCAACTGTCCACAACCATAAGTGCTACAATCAAAATGATGAGTGCTCAAACAAAAATTAACCAAACCGTCCTCATGTCCGGCGCCGAATACTTCAACGATCAGTTTGCAATTAACGCCCATATGGATGCCTCTGTCCCTGTTGATACGCAAAAAGCCATTGCCGAGCACCACGCCATACAGCAAGCCCTGCAGTCGGCCGGTATCCAGGTTATAAAAGTAGCTGCGCCCAAAGATTGCCAAGATGGTGTTTACACCGCCAA
>CAZBRC010000025.1:0-11726 GCA_964494415.1 uncultured Candidatus Saccharibacteria bacterium | reverse complement strand
TTTAGGGTCAATATCGAGGGCTGTTACGGTTGACTGAGGGCACTCTAGTTTGGCAGTAATAGCCAGTGCGCCAGAGCCCGTGCCAACGTCAATAATGTGAGCTGGCGGCGGCAATCGTTTGAGCAGATCAATCATTGTCTCCGACTCCGGCCGCGGTTCTAATACATGTGTATTAATAATGAACTCGCGGCCATAGAACTCCGTTTTGCCCCTAATATAGGCCAATGGCGTGTGTTGGGTACGTTCTGAGATTTGCCAGGTGAGTTTTTTAACGGTGGCTGCTGTTAATTCTGTTTCGGGATGCGCCAATAAGAATGCTCGGTCATTACCAGTGGCGTCTTCGAGTAAAACTAAACAATCTAGTCGGGCAGTCGTTATCCCGGATTGTTCTAATTGTTGTTGATTGGTTTTGAGCCAGTCCTGTGCAGTCATAGTGCAGCTATATTCTAAACAGACGCATTAATTAGTTGTCAGTAATTCGTGTTCGGCGGCGAGAAGCTTTTCGGTGATGTCATCGAAGTTGCCGTCGAGAGCGCCCGGGATATTACTGCGGCTATAGCCAACCCGATGGTCGGTAATACGATCTTGCGGGAAGTTATAGGTACGGATTTTTTCACTTCTGTCACCCGAGCCAATCAATTTACGGCGGGCATCGGAGAGCTCTTGCTGCTCTTCTTCGATTTTGAGTTGTAGCAGGCGCGAGCGCAGCACACTCATGGCCTTAGCTTTATTTTTAATCTGCGATTTTTCATCTTGGTTAGCGACAACTAAACCACTGGGGAGGTGAGTGATGCGCACGGCTGAATCGGTGGTGTTGACCGATTGCCCGCCATGACCGCCACTGCGGAAGACATCAATACGCAAATCACTGTCTTTAATTTCTATATCGGTTTCTTCGGCTTCGGGCATGACCGCAACCGTCACCGTAGAGGTATGAATACGACCCTGGCTTTCGGTGGTGGGGACTCGCTGGACTCGGTGGACGCCGGCTTCGAACTTGAGGTTCTTGTAAGCGTCGGCGCCTCTAACTGCAAAGATAACTTCTTTGAAGCCGCCGGCCTCGCTGGGGCTTTCGCTGACCAGCTCTACTTTATAATTGTGGCGCTCCGCCCAGCGGTTGTACATCCGAAACAAATCGCCCGCAAACAGGCTGGCTTCGTCGCCGCCGGCGGCGGCCCGAACCTCGATAATGACATCCTTTTCATCGTTCGGGTCTTTGGGGGTGAGCGCCTCAGCAAGTTGTGCTTCCACCCCAGCAGCAAAGGCTTCTAGGTGGTACAACTCATCTTGGGCTAGCTTGGCCATTTCTGGGTCATCAGCCGCCGTCATCACTTTAGCTTCAGCAATCTCTTGCCGATACTTTTGCCGATTATCATAGAGGCCGATAAGATATTCCAGCTCACTCTGGCGTTTGGCTAGCTTAGGATATTCGGGCGTACTAAAGATGGCCGGGTCTTGCAGCTTAGCTTGCAGGTCGGCGTACTCAGCTCGAATTTTTTGCTCGTTTTGGTCCATGCGGGTCCCTTTAACTTTCCTTAATATAAGTATATAGAAAAACCGCCAAAAAGCTTGGCGGCGGTTGGTTCAAGCAGGTTAGCTAGCGTTTGCCGGGCTTAAGACTGCCGATTTTTTGAGTCTCGTCCAGCTTTGGGGCTTTGGTGCGTTGTTTGCTGGCGGCCTTTTTAAGCGCGTCAGAACGAGCCTTGGCAGCTTCTTGGCGTGCCTTGAACTTGTCAACACGGCCTTCGATGTCTACCAGCTTTTCTTGACCAGTAAAGAAGGGATGAGAGGCGCTACTAATGTGTACTTTAATAAGGGGATACTCGTTACCGTCTTCCCATTTAATAGTCTCGTCACTTTCGGCAGTGGCGCGTGTCAAAAAAGACCAATTGTTGTTAAGGTCTTGAAAGACAACTGGGCGGTAGTTCTTGGCGTGGATATCCTTTTTCATAGTCAGAGGGCTAGTATACACATCTGTTGGCCTCTGGTCAATACGCGATTAACAAAATTCCATGAATATGGTATGGTAAGCAAATTATGTCATCTGCTACAGTCATCCCAGAAGAAAACCGGTTTAGGATAGAACAAAGTCATTTGGAGGGTGGCATCTGGAGCGTAGTCTCTAATCAACCCCTTCCGGGTGATGAGGCGCAAGATGATTTCTATGCCTATTTAACCGATAGAGCGCCAGGAAGTGTAGCCAATTCCCATGACTTAACTCTAGATGGTCTACGCACTCTCATAAACGGGGCCAATCACGCTCTCGATATCGGCACCGGCAAGTCCAGCCTTTATAGTATAACCGAAAGACCCGGCAGTTTGATTAGTTTAGATGTGTTATTGCCGGAACAAGTTCGATTCCCAAGCGACGTACATCCATGGGTACAGGGCTTTGCCGATTATCTGCCGTTTAAAGACGAAGCGTTTGATCTTATCATTGCTACTTTTTCATTGCCCTTATGGGGAAACACCAATCAAAACCGGCGATTTTTTAACGAAGTGTATCGATGTTTACGAGTGGGCGGAATTGCCTGTATCACTGCCAGTGCCACCAAGCGCGAAACACTTAATCCAGAGTCGCTACCAGATAATACGTTCGGTAACGACGTTCATATCGGTCCTAAATACGATTTTGCCTACAAATATAAAAAAGGTCGGTTTACGGACCAAGAACGGCAGATAGTCGGCTTGAAGAACTAGCTCGTATCTGTTAGAATACACCTACATTCATTAAGCAACTTGGGAGGTTATCCTCTGTTGCTGACCCGTGTAGGGCAGTAACGGTTCCCAGGTGGTGTAACTAAGGAGAACATATGGCTACAGAAGTAGACATTAAGAAATTATTAGAAGCCGGTGCTCATTTTGGTCACAAGACCAGTCGTTGGCACCCTAAAATGGCGCCCTATATTCACAGTAAGCGTGAAGGCACCCATATTATTGACCTCACCAAAACGGTGGCAAACCTCGAAGACGCCTTGAAGTTCGTCGAAGAGACAGCTGCGGCCGGAAAGCAGGTCTTACTGGTAGGCACAAAACGCCAAGCCCAGGACATTATCAAAAAAGCCGCCGAAGAAGCCGGTATGCCATACGTCAGCGAGCGCTGGTTGGGTGGCATGTTGACCAATCACAACACGATTGGTGGGCGCATCAAGCACCTCAAGGACCTGGAATCCAAGATGGAAAATGGTCAATTGGCCAGCAAGTACGCCAAGCTCGAGGTCCAGCGCTTCCAAGAGGAAATTGACCACATGAATCACCTGTATGGGGGCATTAAGAACATGGCTGCTCGACCAGGTGCCGTTTTTGTAGTCGACATCTTACATGACGTTAACGCTGTTCGCGAAGCTAAGAAGTTGAACATTCCCGTCGTTGCATTGGTCGACACCAATACCGATCCCACTGACATTAACTACCCGATTCCAGCTAACGATGACGCGATTCGCACCATTCAATTAATTGTAGACTATGTAAAACAGGCTATTTTAACCGGTGCCGAAAAGTACCAGAAGCGCGCCGAGAAGGCCGCCGAAAAAGCTGACAAAGCCGAGAAGGCCGACAAACCTAAGGCTACCACTGGCGTTAAGGTTTAATATGACACCGCGCGACACAATCTCTCCGCCAGGGACTCCCGAGGGCGGCAGGGGCGAGGAAGAAAATACGGCTGCTCACGAAGTCATTAACATCCGTCACCCGGCGATAGAAAACCACATACGCGCCGACCTGGAAGGCAGATTAGCTGATATCCCAAGTGTCGAGGAGCGTCGGCGAGAACTCGCAGCTCGTGCAGAAGCACAGCAACCACAAGAACCAACTGAACCAAATCAAGATTAAGGAGCATAATCATGGCAGTATCACTCGAAGATGTAAAACGACTTAAGAACCTCACTGGTGTCGGCTTGACTGATGCCAAGAAGGCTTTGGAAGAAGCCAAAGGTGATTTTGACAAAGCTCTCGAAGCCATGCGTAAGAAGGGCCTCACCAAGGCTGAGAAGCGTGGTGAGCGCGAAGCCCGTGCCGGAGTTGTCGGCAACTATAACCACGACGGCCGAATCGGCGTATTAGTAGAAGTTAACTGCGAAACTGATTTCGTGGCCCGCAACGAAGTCTTCACAGGTTTAGTAAAGGACATAGCGATGCATATTGCTGCCAGCTCTCCTGAGTTTGTGTCAGTGGAAGAGGTGTCAGCCGATGTACGCAAAAAAGTCGAGGCCGAGTTTAGCGACAAGGTAAAGGCTGAGGGCAAACCAGAAAAAATGGTTCCCCAGATTGTCGACGGCATGCTTAAAAAGTACTTTGCCGAAAAATGTCTACTGGACCAGCCATTTGTTAAAAACCCCGATCAGACCGTAAATGACTACGTCAAAGAGCACATTGCTAAGCTGGGTGAAAACATTGTGGTTCGCCGCTTTAGCCGCATGGCGCTCGGCGAAGTACAGTAAACGCGTTACAATAGAGCTATGGATCAGAACCAAATCATAAATGGTGCTAAAGCCAAGTTTGACCAAGCAGTCACTCATTTTCAGGAAGAATTAAAAAAGATTCGAACTGGCCGGGCTCACCCTGGTATGCTTGACGGCATTACAGTAGAAGCCTATGGCAACCCCATGCCACTACTGCAGGTAGGGAGCGTCACGGTGCCAGAGCCGCAATTATTACAGATTACGCCGTACGACCCCAGTAATTTAGCGGCGATTTCGTCGGCTATCCGTGACAACCAGTCGTTGGGTCTTAACCCAGCTGACGATGGGCGAGTAGTGCGGATCCCAATTCCGCCGTTGACCGAAGAACGTCGCAAAGAGTACGTCAAAGTTCTGAACGGCAAAGCCGAGGATAGTCTGATTAGTATGCGAAACGCTCGTCATGAAGCTATTAAGACTGCCGAAGAAGCCAAGAAGAGCAAAGATCTCACCGAGGATGATTTGACTTCAATTAAGAAACAGCTCGACGACTTGATGGCTAAACAAAAGGCTACTGTCGACAGTTTGACCAAAGCCAAAGAGCAAGAAATCCTCAACATTTAGGCGCAAACCAACTATAATAAGAGCCACATGTCAGATACCGATGTCCCAACCCACGTGGGAATTATCCTGGATGGTAATCGTCGCTGGGCTAAAGCCAATAATTTGCCAACTCTTGAGGGTCACCGCCGCGGGGCGGACAACTTAACGACTATTGTTCGCCATGCCTTTTCGACAGGAGTAAAATATGTGACTGCCTATATATTTTCGACCGAAAACTGGTCGCGTACTCAAAAAGAGGTCAACTACTTAATGGGTTTAGTGCCAAAGGTGATGGATCAGTATCTTGATGAGCTTCATAAGGATGGGGTGAAAATTGTTATACTTGGCCGCCGTGACGGTTTGCGTGCCAAGGTGGTCGCTGCCCTCGACAACGTCGAGGCTAAAACCAAGCACAACACCAAAGGCACCTTGGCGCTCTGCTTTAATTACGGCGGCCGCGAGGAGTTAGTCGATGCCGTAAAAAGCTTGATGGCAGATAATGTCGACCCCGACAAACTACAGGCCAAGGATCTAGCCAAACACTTATACGCACCAGAACTACCTGATATTGATTTAGTCATCCGGACATCTGGTGAGCATCGCCTGAGTAACTTTATGCTCTACCGACTTGCCTATGCCGAGCTATACTTTACCGGTACGCCGTGGCCGGCGTTCTCGCCGGAGGAGTTTGAGGCTGCTATTGAGTGGTTTGGCGCCCGTGATCGGAGATTTGGTTCTTAATATGGGTGTCGTTTTACTTATCTTTGGAATTCTGTTGTTTGTCGGCCTCATACTTGTACACGAGTGGGGGCATTTTATTGCCGCCCGCCGGAGTGGCGTTGATGTTGAAGAGTTTGGGTTGGGCTTTCCGCCACGCATCAAAGTATTGACTACTAAAAACAAGACAGAGTACACCCTTAACTGGCTGCCGTTTGGTGGCTTTGTTCGCCTAAAAGGTGAGCACGATGCTGATAGTCAGCCACACAGTTATGGTGGTACGCGTTTACGTAATAAAGTCAAAATTATGATGGCCGGTGTCACGATGAACGTGATTGTGGCCTTTGTTATCCTGACATACCTGGCTGCTACCGGTATGCCACAGCTGGTTGATAAACAGTTTTCGGTCGAATCTAATAGTAAAACCTCGGCCAACCACATCTTAATAGGCTATGTCGAGCCCGATTCACCAGCCTCCCAAGCCGGTATTCAGCCGAACGATCGGATTGAAGCGATTGGTCTAGCAGGCGGACCAGTAATAGCCATAAAAGATAGCAGCCAGGTGCCCGAAGTCACCAAACAATTGGCTGGGCAGAAAGTAACCATAGCGTTCAAGCACAACGGTGAGGAAAAAATCTCCACCGTCACTCTTCGCGATCCATCGGTGGTGGCAGCAACTAAAAATGATACGAATCCAAAAGGATACCTTGGTATCTCACCGACCGATTATCAAACCAAGCGCTACACCTGGGCGGCACCGTTAGTAGCCTTGGGGACGATGTGGCAATTTACTGTTCTGACCTTCCAGGGCTTATGGCACGCCTTATCGTCGTTGTTTACCGGTCACGCCAGCCAGGCCTCAGCCCAAGTAGCCGGGCCGATCGGGGTATTTGTCATCCTAGAGCAGGGCACCCAAATGGGACTTAACTTTGTTCTGGTCATCATTGCCATCATCTCACTCACGCTCGCCATTATGAATGCCTTGCCAATCCCAGCCCTGGACGGTGGGCGTCTGTTTGTAACACTCCTGTACCGAGTCATGCACAAGCCATTATCACCAGAAACTGAGGACAGAATCCATGGCACAGCCTTCATGCTCTTACTAGTACTGATAGTGGTAATTACTGTGGTTGATGTAAGACGATTCATACTTAACTAAGGGTAGAGGTGGGATATTGAAATATTTTAAAACCAAGATCCCCAACGATTCACCCCAAGTATCAAAAGTCGAAGCGGTGCCCTACAAGCCATGGCAAGTTGTGGCACTGACGGTGGCAATCTTCTTTGCCTCACAATTGCTCGCGGTAGTTTTAATTGGTGTTTATGCCGGGATCAAGGGTTGGAGTAGTGACCAGGCCGTTAGTTGGTCAACCAGCTCTGTCTATGCTCAGTTTTGGACAGTACTTATCCTAGAAGCCACAGCTACGTATTTGCTTGTCATGGTATTAAAACGTCGCAAAGCCAGTTTACGTACCATAGGCTTAGTACGAGCCAAACTAGGAGATATTGGGCGAGCCTTGGCTGGTTTTGCAGTCTACTTTCCGGTGCTACTAGCTACAACTCAGATTATTAACATCCTGGCGCCATCTATTAATGTCGACCAAAAACAGAACATTGGTTTTAGCACCACCACGACTGGCTTGCCACTCTTCTTGGTGTTTATAAGTCTAGTGATTCTGCCACCCCTGGTTGAAGAGCTGTTGTTTCGAGGCTTTCTGTATGGGGGATTGCGCAGCACACTGAAGTTTTGGCCATCGGCACTTATCACCAGCGCCTTGTTCGCCATACCACACATACTGGGGAACGAAGCCGGCAGTACTTTACTTTGGATAGCGGGCGTTGATACCTTCCTGTTGTCACTCGTACTGGTGTACTTACGCGAAAAAAGTGGCAGTTTGTGGCCAGGAATCTTCCTGCACATGCTGAAGAACCTTATTGCGTTCCTCAGTTTGTTTATTTTCCACGTTGTTTGACGGCTTTGTTATCACACCGATTGCATACATTATTTATTCAAGCTGTAAGGTGTTAAGAGGAAGATTTTAACCATTTTGTAGCCAGCAAACTGCTATTTTGTAAGCCAACAATAGATGGTTGGGAGTGCAAAGGCTTGGCAGCTCTAACGGATTAGGCGTAGAATGTGGGCATTATGAGGCTATCCCAACTTTTCACCAAGACAACCAAAAACGTGCCCGGCGACGAAACCGCCCGCAACGCCAAACTCCTTATCCAGGCAGGCTATGTAAACAAAGAGATGGCCGGCGTCTATAGCTTTTTGCCGCTCGGCAAACGAGTGCTCGACAACATCACCAACATTGTTCGCGAAGAAATGAACGCCATTGGTGGTCAAGAATTACAGTTGAGTGTATTGCAGTCTAAAGAGCTGTGGGAGAAGACCGATCGCTGGGACGACGAAAAAGTTGATGTGTGGTTCAAAGCCAAACTGCGTGCCGGTGGGGAAGTTGGCCTGGCCGCTACCAACGAAGAACCATTAACAGAACTGTTGCACAATTACGTTAATTCGTACAAAGACTTACCCCTGTTGATTTACCAGATTCAGACCAAGTTCCGCAACGAGCTGCGGGCCAAGAGCGGCATCATGCGCGGCCGCGAATTCCTTATGAAAGACCTGTATTCGTTTAGTCGCACAGAAACCGAACATCAAGAATTGTATGACAAGGTTACGGCGGCGTATCATCGAGTCTTTGAGCGTTTGGGTATCGCCGACAAAACCTACCTGACGTTTGCGAGCGGTGGCATCTTTAGTAAATACAGTCACGAATTCCAGACGCTAACCGAGGCTGGCGAAGATCGTATCTTCCTAGACAAAGCCAAAAAGATTGCCGTAAACGAAGAAGTCATGAACCCGGCAGTGCTCAAGGAACTGGGCTTAAAGAAAGACGACTTACAAGAGATGAAGGCAGCCGAGGTTGGCAACATCTTTACGCTCTCAACTAAGTTTAGCAAGCCACTTAATTTGACCTATGTGGATGAGGATGGCAACGAGCAACTAGTCCTGATGGGTTGTTACGGAATCGGTATATCTCGCATCATGGGTGTTGTAACAGAATTGCTGAGTGATGATCGTGGTTTAGTGTGGCCAGAAAATATTGCACCCTTTAAAGTATATTTGGCTCGATTGGGCATAGAAAAAGAGGTGGTAACAGCGGCGGACAAGCTCTACAAAGACTTGACTGAAGCTGGGATTGAGGTACTATATGATGACCGTGACCTGCGGCCCGGCGAGAAGTTTGCCGACGCCGACCTGATCGGTATTCCATACAGGGTGGTGGTCAGCGAAAAAACCTGCCAGGTCGGCAAGTTTGAGCTCAAACCAAGAACCGAAAAGGACGCGGAGCTGGTTGATATTAAAAAGCTTCTCTTGCTATAATCAGGCAGCGTACCGCTTAAAACCAAGAACTTCCAATAAAATCCTTAGCAGACAGAGTTAGTAAATAAGCCGAAAAGGTGTGCGTGTATGAAGAAACAGTTTTTATTGACCAAAGAAGGGGTAGCCGAGTTACAAGGCGAACTAGATGAGCTGGTAAAGCAACGCGGCCCAATTGCTGAACGTATCAAAACTGCTCGTGAATTTGGAGACTTGTCTGAAAACGCCGAGTACAGTGCAGCCATGCAAGAAAAAGAGCACGTCGAAAGCCGAATTGCCGAGCTCGAGCACATCTTGCAAAATGTCGAGTTGATTAAAAAACCCAAGGGTGACAGTAAGGTACAGTTGGGTTCACACGTAAAACTTAAGTCCAATTCCAAGACCAAAGAATTCAGCGTCGTGGGCACGGTCGAAGCCGACCCGCTTAACGGTAAGATTTCTGATGAATCACCCATCGGTAAAGCCTTGCTGGGCAAAAAGGTTGGTGATGACGTCGAAATCGTGACTCCAGCCGAAACTGCCACCTATCGCGTCGTCAACATCGGTTAAATCCCGTATACTAGTCGTAACTATGCAGTGGCTCAACACAATTGTCGATGAGGCTATTAAACAAGCCAGTGGTAAACCAGACCACGAGGTGATAGTTGAAAGTGGTATTTCGCCGTCAGGCGCGTACCACATGGGTTACCTGCGCGAGATCATTACTGCCGACGCAGTAGTTCGTGAACTGCAACGACGCGGTCATAAAGCCAAGCACATTCACTTTGTCGACGACCAGGACGGCTTTCGGAAAGTCCCGGCTAGTTTGCCGTCCGACTACCAAAAATACCTAGGCAAACCCCTGTATGACATGCCGGCACCCGATGGCTCCGACCAGAGCTATGCCGATTTTGCGCTGAAAGATTTTCTGGACAGCGTGGCCGCACTGGGTATCGAGATAGAGGTTGTCCGAAGCCACAAAAAATATCAGGCAGGCTACTTTGTGCCGGCCATAGAAAAAGCCCTAGAGCAGCTCGATGACGTCAAGCGAGTACTCGAAGATATCTCCGGTCGCAAAGTCGGCGAAGAGTGGTCGCCCATCCAGGTTAACGAAGATGGCTACCTCAAGAAACGGCCGTTTGTCGGTATCGACAAGGCGGCTCAGACCATCAGTTACCTCGACAAAGACGGTCGGCCGCAAACCACCAGCTACGCCCACGGCGAAGTTAAGCTGGATTGGCGACTGGACTGGCCAGCCCGTTGGTGGTTGGTTGGCGTTGATGTGGAGCCGTTCGGACGTGATCACGGCACAAAGGGCGGTAGTTACGACACTGGCGTGGGATTGATGCAGACAGTCTTTAAAGCCAAGCCCCCAATCCCTGTGGCCTATGATTTTGTAAACCGAGCTGGAGACACCAAAAAGATGAGCGCCAGCAAAGGTAACGGCATTAATATCAGTGAAGTTGTCAAAGTGCTGCCGCCAGAGGTGGCTCGCTACTTTGTCCTGCGCTATGCACCGCAGAAAACCCTATTCTTTGACCCAACCGGTGGGGTAGTGCGTTTGATTGATGAGTTTGCTGAACTACTGGCGAAAACAGATAAAACTGCCAGCGAAGAACAACTGATTTGGCTCTGCACAGACGGTCTACCCGAGTTAACAGTGAGTAATGTACCATTTTCACACTTAGTGGCCAGCTATCAGGCGGCCCTTAAAGACCCCGCTCAAACCATGGCTATCATTGAACGCACCGAGCATGGTACGCATGTCAAAAAGCAAGCCGCTGTCATTAAGGCGGAGCTTACATTTATTGATGCCTGGCTGGATCACTGGGCGCCCGAAGACGTAAAGTTCTCCTTGCGTGATAGCGTCAAAGCCACAGACTTTAGCCAAGCTGAAACCAAATTCTTTACGCTGTTGGCCGACAAAATTACTAACGCGCCCACCGATGCTGATGGCAACTGGTTCCATCAAGCTATTTATGACTGCAAAGACGCTGTCGAGCTAAAGCCGCAGGAGCTATTCAGCGCACTTTACCGCTTGTTAATAGGAAAGACATCTGGTCCGCGGGCCGGGTGGTTCCTTAGTATGTTGCCACGCGATTGGCTTGTAAAGCGCCTCGGCTTTAGTCTATAGTTTAGGTGTGATAGAGGTAAAAAACGTTACCAAGGTGTACGGTAAAAAAGAGAGTTCCTTTACGGCTCTTCAAGACGTCTCTTTTAAAGTGCCGGATGGTTCGACGGTGGCCATAATTGGTAAGAGTGGTTCAGGTAAATCCACCCTCATGCACATTATGAGCGGTTTAGATCACCCCGATGACGGCAAAGTAGTGATTAGCGGTCGCACCCTGCATGAACTCAAGCGGCGCGAGATGGATAAGTTTCGTTCGTCAGAAATGGGCTTTATATTTCAAGCGTTCTTTGTAGAAGGCAACCAGTCGGTCTATCAAAACGTGGCCTTGCCACTTGAGATTGCCAAAACTGGTCGTTCACAGCGTAAGTCGCGAGTGTTAACTGCGTTACAGCAAGTCGAACTGGACGAAAAACTTAATAACAAAGCCAAAGATTTATCTGGTGGTCAGAAACAACGCCTGGCAATCGCCCGCGCCATTGTGAATCGCCCCAAACTGATTTTTGCCGATGAACCC
>CAZBRC010000024.1:0-11766 GCA_964494415.1 uncultured Candidatus Saccharibacteria bacterium | reverse complement strand
GGCCAGACAACCCAACCTTGTGGCTCGGACGGCTACCACTGCTTGATATCTTCTGTTCGGTGATGGCCGTTGCTGGGCTATATGTCGTCATTCGCAAATGGCAGTTTGATCGATCCAAGTTGCTGGTAGGAGTACTGGCCATCAGCGCTGTTTTAATAGCCGTTGGCGGGGCAGTCCAAATGAGTATTCTCATCCCATTCATATACGCGCTGGCGGCGATTGGCATCGCCTATATGCTCGAAGAGTGGTTTAGCGTCTTCCCACGCAATCCCTTGGCTCGCAATATTGGTATGGCACTCATTATTGTGGCCGTTGCTGTGTCGTGCTTTTACAATGTGATGAATTACTTTGTGGCTTGGCACCATGCTCCGGCGACACGTAGTAGCTTTAACCAAAAACTTCGGTAGCAGCTCCTCTAGATTGTTAAAATTTGCTAAAATAACAGAGTATCAGTAAAGGAGTCCGGATTATGAGTAAATTTGATCAAGCCAAGATGCTGCTAAAAGTGAAAAAGCTGCAAAAAGAATTGCAAAAGATGATCATTACCGTCGACAAGGGTGATGGTGCTGTAAAGGTAGAAATCACTGGTGAACAAAAAATTAAAAAGATTCACATAGATCCAGAAGCAGTTGACCTCGATGACATCGGTCAACTAGAACGCTGGCTAGAAGATGCCGTTAAAGAGGCAATCCAAGAGAGCCAAAAGATTGCCGCCGAAAAAATGCAGCCAATGATGGGTGCATTAGGTGACCTCGGACTATAAACAAATAAATACGGAGACTTCATGAGCACGGTGTTGCCACCAGCCTTGCAGAACTTAATCGAAGCACTGGGTATGTTACCGGGTGTTGGCCCGCGCACCGCCGAGCGGTATGCCTACTATTTACTGAAGTCAGACACCCACCGAGCTAAACAGTTAGCTCATGACATCGATACGGTGCATGATGGGGTCGGCCACTGCCAGAAGACCTTTGCGCTGGTCGAAAAAGGGCAAAAACTGAGCCCCTTATATACCGACCCGGGTCGCGACAAAACCATTGTTGCCGTCGTGGCCGACCCCTTCGACATTGTGGCATTAGAAAAAACCGGTCAATTTAAAGGCACATATCATGTACTGGGTGGCTTGATTTCGCCGATTGACGGGATTAACCCTGACCAGCTCCATATTCAAGAACTCGTGCGACGTATTCAAGAGGACAAGGTCAAGGAACTTATCATTGCCACAAATGCCAGTGTTGAGGGCGAATCGACTGCCTTATATATTCAACAGCAAGTCCAAGATCAAAAAGTTGCTATTACCAGGCTCGCCCGGGGCTTGCCAGTTGGCGTTGATTTAGAGTACGCTGATCAAATCACACTTGGACGGGCCTTGGAGGGACGAACCGCATTATGAGCCAAACCATTCTTACACAAATTGGTGCCTATGTAGCAAAACATCAGCACATAGTACTCTTACAAGCCGACAACCCAGATGGCGACAGTCTGGCCAGTAGTTTGGCATTAGAGCAAATTCTGGGAGATTTAGGTAAGCAAGTGTCGCTGGTTTGTGGCGTTGACGTTCCAACCTACCTCCGTTATTTGCCTGGTTGGGATCGGGTTCAAACTGAATTCCCAAGCTCGTTTGATGCCACCATTATAGTCGACACCAGTTCCTTGACCCTTTTCGAAACCCTGCAAAAAACGAATCAGTTGAGTTGGCTTAAAGGCAAGCCATGTCTGGTGATTGATCATCACGAGATAACGAGCACTATACCATTTGCAGAAATTAGCTATAACGCTAACGCCGTTGCCACTGGAGAAGCGATTTATGATATTGCTCAAGCCAACGACTGGCCACTCAACCAGATAGCCAAAGAAATGCTCGCTGTATCAATACTGTCTGATAGCCTAGGACTTATGAGTGAGGCCACTTCTGCCGCCAGCATTCGTATCATTGCCGATTTAGTAGAACAAGGAGTTAATTTAGCCAAACTAGACAGCCTAAGAAAAGCCTTAATGCGTAAGTCGCCAGATTTGTTGGCCTATAAGGGTGAGCTACTGCAACGGGTGGAGTACGCCGCCGATGGCCGGTTGGCGTATATTGTCATCCCCTGGCCGGAGATAGAAAAATATAGCGCTCAATACAACCCGTCTATGCTGGTTATTGACGATATGAGAATGGTTGAAGGCGTTGATATTGCGATTGCCTTTAAAACCTACCCAGACGGAAAAATTACCGCTAAAATTCGCTGCAACTATCAACGTGACATCGCCGCCGATTTGGCGCAAATTTTTGGTGGTGGCGGACACCCTTATGCCAGTGGCTTTAAAGTTACAGATAAACGTTCGTTTGACAGCCTCCTGCAAGAAGTAGTCGGCGAAACTGCACGCCTACTCGAACAAAACCAAAGGAACGTAGCATGAAGTTATTTAATACGCTTACTCGCCGGGTAGAAGGCTTTACACCTACTAACGACAAGGCCGTGAGCCTCTATACCTGTGGTCCGACGGTGTATAACTACTACCACATCGGAAACTTACGAAATGCCGTCTTTAATGACACCTTGCGGCGCACCCTGGAAACCAGCGGTTTACAGGTTAAGCACGTTATGAACATCACAGACGTTGGACACTTAGTATCTGATGCAGATGAGGGTGAAGACAAGTTGGAAACTGGTGCTAAGCGGGAAGGCAAAACGGTCTGGGAAGTAGCCGAACATTACACCCAGGCATTTAAAGACGACATGGTAGCCATGAACGTATTGCCACCCAATCATTACAAAAGCCCTCGTTATCATGATGCCTATGCCCGAGCAACCGAGTTTATCGATGCGCAGATTGCTATTGTGCAGTTACTGATCGATAAAGGTTTTGCCTATCAAACTGAACAAGCCATCTACTTTGAAGTTAATAAACTGCCTGATTATGGCGAGCTTGCGGGTCAGCGGCTCAGCGACAAAGAAGTCGGTGTCCGACATGCGGTTGTAACCGACAGCAACAAAAGGTCACCACACGATTTTGCTGTTTGGTTTTTTGCGACTGGCCATTTTACTGACCACACTATGCAATGGCCGAGCCCCTGGGGAAGTGGTTTTCCAGGTTGGCATCTAGAATGTTCTGCTATCATTCATGCCTTGTTGGGTGATCCGATTGATATTCATACCGGCGGCGTCGACCATATTGGCACTCACCACCCAAATGAGATGGCTCAGACCCAAGCGGCTTTTGGACATCCCCTAGCTCGTTTCTGGGTGCATAATGAGTTTGTGCTGGTAGACGGTCATAAAATGGCTAAATCAAAAGGAAACACCTACACCTTAAAGGATGTCACGGCTAAAGGTTTTAGCGCTATAGACTACCGGCTGCTTGTATTGCAGGCTCATTATCGGAGCGAATTAAATTTCAGCTGGGAAAATCTTGCGGCAGCTCATCAGCGGTTGTCGAGCTATCAACAATTTGCGGACCTTAAGTGGCAGATTACAAAACAGGGGATTTCTAAACATGACCTTGGTAGTACTCAAGCTAAGATATTAGAACACTTACAAAATGATTTAAACACCCCAGAGGCCCTGGCTGCACTGAGCCAGCTCACCAAGCAAGCAGAAGAGCAGGGTGTAGCGGCATCACAAGACGAGCTACAGTCGTTTTTGGACTTTGTCGACTCAGTCTTAGCACTAGACCTAAGTCAGCGACCCAATCTGACTGCGGATCAATTAGACATGGTTGATAAACGAGCAGAGGCACGTAAGGCCGAGAACTGGGCGGGAGCTGATGTCCAGCGAGACAAACTCAGCGCAGCCGGAATAGGTGTGCGTGATACCGCCCGCGGACAAGTCTGGTACCGAACAGCTTAAGCTGGCTTGCGTCGGCGTTGCGCAATTGCTTGTCGGTACACTTCTAACACCTGTACACCAACAACACCGACGTCAAACTGTTTAACCAGTTTCTGTTGCTTGTCGTGCAAATCTTCTACCATGAGCGGATCTTGTAATAACTCTGCCAACAAGTCAGCAAGCCGAGGTGTGTCCTTGGGGTTAAACACTGTCGGTTGATCGGCCCCTAATACCGATGCATATCCAGGGTTATCACCACCCAGCACTACTCCTGCGCCAGCAGCCATAGCCTCAATTAGTACTATGCCAAAACTTTCACCACCGGTTGAAGGGAAAACTGCGATATCGGCCTGGGCCAAAAAGCGCGGTTTGTCTTCGTCCTCAACAAAGCCCAAAAAGTGGGTGATGTCCTGCAAGCCATGTTCTATGACAAACTTTTTTAATTTTGGCTCTAATGGACCCGAACCACCTATTTGGACATGAAAACGAGAGATGTCAGTCCGTTTTTGCAGTTCGGCAATAGCTTTTAATAAATATAAGCACCCTTTGCGCTCTACCAGGCGGCCCAAGAATACAATTCTTTTAGAATTGGGCTCATGCTGGACGAGTCGTAGGCGAAAATCTTTGGTATCTACCATATTTGGGATCACGTCACTGACATCGGCATGATAGCTAGAACGAGCAAAATCCTTAGCAGGCTCAGACACTGCTAAAATACGATCAAATCGTTGCAAGGTCTTCTTTTGGGCTGTACCGAGTAATTTAGTACCGGTCCGTGACAGTAATCCGGCTGGCATAATATGAAAGGTGCCAACCACAGCGGTCTTGGGACTGATCCGAGCAATTATGCGACTGCCAAGCAGTGGGTGGCAGGGAAGTTGAACGTGCAAAACATCAAGTGACAGGTCATCCAAAACCTTTTGAACTTCGTCGCCCTTGGCTGCTAACGGTACAGATAAACGATTTTGATTAAAACGAGTCTGTAAATTGCGGCTTAAACTGTGCACATTTTGGATATCAGTGCGTTTAGTCTGACCAACTAAGTAATGTACTTCGTGTCCTTGATCCGTTAACCACTGACCCAGCGTCAAAACGTACTGTTGCACGCCGTCTGGCCGATCCAACGAATCATCAAGCAGTAAACCGACCTTCAATCGACTCATTTTGTGGCCTGTTTATACAGTGTTTCGTACATATCAACGACCTTGGGGTAGTTGAATTGTATAACGTACTTCTGTGCCCAGGAAAGCCAGTCTTGCTGTAATTTTTGGTCGTTTAAAAATTGTTGAAGTCGTCCGGCAAATTCTTTGCTGCGTCGAGGATTCACCAGTGAGATTTCACCTCGGCCCTTCATGACAGAGGCATAGCCAGGATTATTGCCGGCCACGACCGGCACCCCGCGCGCCATCGCCTCTAACAGCACGATGCCAAAGCTTTCACCAAACAAGGCCGGTGAACAAAATACTGCGGCGTTGTGCAATAAGTCGAGCTTCTTGCTTTCGCTGACAAAACCCAAAAATTCTACATTGGGAAGATTCCAAGCCTGAACACTCGCTTCTAGCTTGGGGCGTTCTGGACCATCACCAACAATGATCAGCTGAGCGTCCGGTTCTGTTTTTATCAACTGTCGGTAGGCCTTTAATAAATACCGAACACCTTTGCGTTTTTCTAAACGCCCAATGTACAAAATTGTTTTATTATCTGGCTGTTTGGCACGAGATTTATACTTTGTAAGGTCAATGCCGTTGGGAATAATCTGTATACGATCATCTGTCAGCGAACTAATGTATTCTGATGCAGCATCGCTCACCGCTGTGTAGCCATCAAGGTACTTCAAAATGGACTTGGTGTAGGGGGTGATGACTTTCTCAATGGTTTTGGTCATAACCGTATCGGGCAATTTAGCGTGAAAGGTAGCCAGGTTTACAGCCTTGGAGCGCACCAAGAGCTGCCGACTCAACATAGGAACCCACGGTTCATGAAAATGCAAAATATCAAACTGTTCGCGTTCCAGAATTTCGTCTAACTCGGTTGTGTTGGCGCTGTAAGAGAATTGCCCGGTAGTGTGAAACAAGGCTTTGACATCAGTACCGGCCCCAACCAGAATCATGGAACTCGTGTCGCCGACAGTCTGCCCACTTGCCGGCTGAAAACTAATAATTTTGGCGCTGTGGCCTCGCTTTGTCAGCTCACTTTGAAGTACGCGAACGACTTCCTGCACGCCACCGTCGCGGGCCATGGTGTAGGGACAAACCAACCCAATCTTCATATTCACTATCAGTATAGCAGTTTATGAGCGAGCTAATATACGGCGGATACGAGTGGGGATGAGCGGAGCAGCAGCTTTGGCATCAGCTACCACCGTTGGGGCGTGGGCCGGCATCTTGGACGGTACAATATATACATCTTTGTAGATAACCTTGAGGTGTTGTTCAACTAAATGATTATCAAAGTAACGATCGCTGTTAACAGTAATGTGATACACATCTAGATCAACCTGTTTGTCGCAGACGTCAGCAGTCAACATTGTAATTGATGTGTCCATATAGGTGCGCAGGTCGTTGCATTGCCAAAGATAGATTTCAAATTCTATACGACGTTTACGCTCTTCTTCGTCGGCATCATGTAGCTTACTATGCGTGTCGGCCATCGAGTTATAGGTCGCACGTATCAGAGGAGCCCGTAAAGCCAGGTTCTTGCCAATCCACGCGGGGATGGCGTTCGAGAAGAAACTGGCGCTGTAGCGCAGTAAAAGATAGTTCTTGCGGCTAAACTTAAAGTCGTCTTTATGTGCAAAACCAACCACACTCACCAGCACGTCAACTTTTTTAGCCAGCTCTGGATAGCGTTGTAACATTCGTGTCGTCACCAAAAAACCGAATGACATTGCCAGGATTGTCACACGGCGGCGTTTATAAAAAAGCTTAACGAATGCCGCCAAATAATCCGCCATGTTATCGAGCGTGGGCTTTTCGCCTAGTTTATAGAATGATTCCATGCCACCAAAGCCAGGCAGATCAGGCAAAGTGACGCCGCCGTACTTGTGTAAATCTTCCGCTAAACCCCACATACGCTCAATGCTGGCGTGATGTCCATACACCAATAACATCTCTCGTTTCTTACTGCCCTTAGGTGGAATCCGAAGCATGCGACCCCTCAAACCATTCATGTTGAGCGGCACAATGTAATCATCCATGTTAAGCGGTTTTTGCTTTGCCATAAATCACTTATGACTGTACTTTTTTTAAGAGTTCAAGGCAAGCATAAGCGTACCATGATACGTCAGCCCTGAATCCAGATTGTTAAAACGACACGAATGGTCTAAAATCTAATCTGTTATTGGGGAGTGGCCAAGTGGTAAGGCACCAGTTTTTGGTACTGGCATTCGGGGGTTCGAATCCCTCCTCCCCAGCCAAGGTTGAATTTTCGGTCATTCGGTGTTATAGTAATGTATTATGAGCGTTTCGGAGTTTGATCAAACCACAGTCGATATCTATCGAGCCTGGCAAGCTTCCGACCCTGAAGCCTACATTGTTGACTGCGATACCGCCCCTCAAGCAGCTAACCCATTTATATTTGAGAATGTTGATCAAGTCCGTTTTGCCCTAGAACACCAACTAGAGTCTATCCCCAGCGATACCCCCCAGGTACTAATAGATAAGCTGACAGCATCACACCTGTTTCTAATGGTCAGTGAATATGGCCAAGAAATGGACTACTTAGACTATGTGAAAGGCACGATGGGCATCACGCCAGTTATGTTTCCAGAAGCCGAACTTGAAGCTCAAGCTGTAGAACTTGATGATCGACTAAAAGATTACGGGTTAGGTTGGGATCGAGACTTCCGACGTGCCTATAAAAAACAATTCGAAATTGATGACTATGGTCCAGATTTTCTAAAGCGATTTGAGCATGTCTCGGCTTGGTCAACCGGAAAGATTCGTTCCTACATTGCTGGTAATCCCTTGATAGTTGAACCGGAGCCGGTTGATACTGAGCATTACCAGGCAGCAACAGTGAGCGACGATGACGGGAATCTACATGTTGAAGTCAGTACCAACAAAGCAAGTTTATGGACACCTGGCTTGATTGCCGAAAATGTCGTTCATGAGTCAACACACGGCGCCCAAATACACCACTGGAAGCAGCAAATTGAACAGGGGACACTCGAGCAGACCCACGGAATCATAACCCCGCACACGCCCGAAATGACGCAGCTTGAAACGCTCGCACTAACACTTAGCTTTATAGCCCTATCAACAGAAGTCGATAGCCCAGACTACACGCTACAAGCAGTCTTATCACCGTACTACTTCTCGGTTATCAGCAATGCCCACACTATGGTAAACCAGGGGTTCAGCATAGATAAATGTGTAGCTTATGTACAGGAGAGGATCCCGTTTGAGACTCGTGATATCCTTCGGCGACGACTAAAATATCGTCGCGAAGACCCCGTTGAGAGAACCTACTACGCATCCTATGGGACCGGTGTCAGACTAGCAAAACCGGTCCTGGCCTTAGCAGAAGCAGAGCAAAGAGTCGTTTTGCATCAATTGTTTGATGCGCCACTTACTGCCAATCAGATTGAAGCTACTATAGCAGCCTAAGCAATGTGGCTACATGATTTAACAGCCACTGCCGTCTCTATCAAGAGTTTGACGTTCCAGACTTTATGTAAGTCAATGGTGTTAGCGACTGTCATATAGCTTGTTAAGGTTGTGCTCGGCAAGCAATAAACATCGAAAAATTAATGAGTTGTACATAATGAGTGCGGTGTTATACTTATGTTAAATAGATTGGGGTAGTTTTGAGCAAAATAAGTACCAGCATTAAAGCAATTTTTGCCAAATTAACTGCTAATCGCACCACTACAATGGTCACATTTGTGGTGATTTTTTCAGCAATTGGCGTGTTACTACTATTCTTAGTAAAAGCCGCCACACCCAATGCCAGCCTTGAAGCCGAGAACGCCGCGTTATCTGGCCCTGCCGTATCTATTGATGATTCCGGTGCAAGCGGAGGAAAAGCAATTAAACTGGGCCCGCCTGCTTCTGTTGGAACGCCCACTTTTAAACTACTGACGCCAGGATGGCGTGGACTGGGTGCGCTTTCGGGAACAAGAACCGTGAACAGTGTTACATCAAAATTTACCGAAGCATTTGGTCAAGATGATGATTTCGACCCTAGCCAAGTCAACGGTGCGGCCAAAACCTACAAATACACACTTGGGCTGTACGTACTGTCAGAAAGGGTGCCATGTAGTATTTTTCCAGCTGGCCATGAAGATGCGAGCAAGTGTGCCGCAAATAGTAGTGACCCGGACTGGTTAGACCCTTCAGCTTTTGCCAAGGACGCTGGCGGCAAAGCCGTTTACCCCGTGGCATTCAGAAACAACTTTTTAATTATTCCAGACAGTAGTGCCTGGCTAAGTCAGCTTTCTGCGTTAAGCGACAATATGCTCAAATACAAGAACACAAGCACACAATGGGGAGGATTATTTAGTGACAGCATGGGGAGTCCTTTAGGTGACCTAAACAACAACCCAACTACACCTGCCTGGGACGACGCTAGATGGCTTCAGGCTAGTAAAACTGCCCTTCAGACACAAAAGAGTTATCTAAACGGAAAAGGTAAGCCACTGATGCTCAATGGCCTAGCAACGGGGGATAGATACTTCGCTGCAAGTGCCCCTACCAGTGTTTTTGCGGATAGCAGCACTATAAATGGCGCTATGTCAGAACGCATTTTCCGCGAACCAAACTCTAGTGCAACTACCTATAAAAGCACAGGTTCTTGGTTGAAAGACATCGCTATGATTGAAGACATTCAATCCAAGGGTCTAAAAGGCTACTGGTGGAGCAAATGTTGGTCGAACGAAAAAACCGTACGAGCATGTCGTGATGACGCCGACCAAAATGCCGTCAAAAAAGCACGACGTTATTCAATTGGTTCGTACTTACTGGCAGCTGGTTCGCAAAGCTACTTTAACTGGGACGAAGACTACAACTATCTCGACACATCAGCAGGTACAGCCAATGAAGGAGCTGCTGAATATTACGGCGAGTACGACCGGGCGATCGCACTTGGCGCAGCAACTTCGGGCAGAACCGCGGTGGCTGGGTTATCAAATATTTGGAAACGTGATTTTGGTGGTGGGGTTGTTTTTGTAAACCCAACTGGCAGCAATGTCACTATTAGCTTACCAGCCGGAAATTACATGAAGTTAGATTGTGGAAGCGCCTGCGCAAGCGGCAATGTATCACTGCCGGCTAATTCTGCAGAAATTTTTATCCGCCAGTAAAGTTTATACGGGCGCACCAAGACAGCCGAGTCAACTAAACAATTCGGGTGTAAAGGCGTACGTTTTGAAGTTTAGTAGGTGCGACGGAAGCTGCGGCCACCGCCATTGCTGCCGTTGTTTGGGCGACGATCTTCCTGTGGTCGGGCTTGGTTGACCATGATAGAGCGGCCACTAAACTCTTTGCCGTTTAGGTTCTTAATTGCGTTTTGACCTTCTTTGAGGTCCTCCATTTCAACAAAGCCAAAGCCCTTGGATTGACCACTAAACTTGTCTTTTATGACTGTTGCACTGATTACTTTGCCTTCTTCTGCGAACACTTTGTTTAGTTCTTCGTCTGTAAAGCTATAGGGTAGTCCACCAACATATAGTTTCA
This sequence comes from uncultured Candidatus Saccharibacteria bacterium, assembly GCA_964494415.1. GTDB lineage: Bacteria > Patescibacteriota > Saccharimonadia > Saccharimonadales > OMJO01 > CAZBRC01. The sequence continues at coordinate 1,280 of CAZBRC010000024.1, read as the reverse complement.
TTGCCATAGTAAAATCTCCTTCAATTAATTAATCGCTCGCGCTCATCATTGCTGCTCGCGATGATATTTAGTTTCGGAAACTATCTATGACAACGGAGAGGTAATAGTAACCACTAGCTATCCTTAGTATAGCATGAAACCAGGTAGCGTGCCGCTCCAAGGTGTCAATACAGCCTTAAAAAGCGTATACTAATAGTAGATGTACAAATTTATGCTCGATGAATCAAACGATGGTTATGATATTTATATCAACCTCATCTCTTCATCGGCAGGCCGGTATTTAAGTCGTCGACCACAAGTTATCACTGTCATCAGAGAATTGCTTGCCAATAACCAGCTCCAGGGCAAGCGCGTCGTTATCGAAAAAGACATGGGTCGCAATATTGGAACCACCGATATTATCTCGACCAGTGACGAAGACACAATATATTATGCCCAACCGCTGAAATCCGAAGTGTATGCCCGCTTTGCCAAAAACCGTTACCCCCAAGCCAGCAGCGTACTGACGGTTGTTGCAGAGCTCGATGCAGATGGGAATTACGAAATTAGTGATGCATGGGTAGGCAATCATTATCCAGCCTTTCCCGGTGACAAACGAGCCAACGCTAAAAGTATGGAGTACTGGAAGACGCACGCGTTAGTGCAAGATGCCCAGGTAGTTCGCTCTAAATCTGTCACCAAAACCTGTCCCTACTAAACAGTACCCAAGCCGCCGTGCCTTGCTATAAACGCTAAATTGTGCTAATGTTGTATAGTTGTTTTTAATGAATCCGAAAAGTAACGAGTGATTCGATGTTCATTGCAGGCAATCGATTCACTATTACTAAAACCGAAGGATTCATTTTTTATGTCTCGATATTCTACAAACCGTAATGACCGTTTTGGTCGTGCACCACGCACTAGTCGTACACAAACAAACCGGCGACAACCCAAAAAGGCCTACATTCATCCCTCAAAGTTTGTTCGACAGGCACAGCCACCAACGGAAACGGTGTACACGCCAGATCACAGCTTTGCCGATTTCCAATTACATCCCTTGCTAGAAACTAACCTAAAAAACATGGGTTATGTTGATCCTTCGCCGATTCAAGACAAAACAATTCCAGCCGGGCTGGCTGGCAAAGATATTGTTGGGATAGCCAATACAGGAACAGGTAAAACTGCCGCGTTTGCGATTCCGGTTTTACAACAATTACTCACAAACCCTCGGTCCAAAGCTATTATCTTGGCACCGACTCGCGAACTTGCTCAACAAATCGAAGACCAATGCCGACAAATTG
>CAZBRC010000023.1:2006-11854 GCA_964494415.1 uncultured Candidatus Saccharibacteria bacterium | reverse complement strand
AGGTGATGCGTCAATGACAAGCTGTGGCCGTGCTGCATCAAAATTCAGCCCTCTCACAACTTCTATATCGTAATCACCCATCCAATTCGAAGGACCAGGTTGATCACCTTCGAATCGTGCGGGGTGGTGCAACCGCATCATTGCCCGTTGATAAAACTCAACCCAAGCAATATTGGACTTACCTGTATCGACGTCGTGGATTTCATCGATTGGGATACAGTCTGTTCGAGGGAGTGAAATCCCTACATCAAAGTAGGAATCAATGCCACCCTTCTCGGTGATATACACTGGTCGAACCACAAACTCGTAGCCAAAAGATAGTTGCTGGGGTGCGGGATAATCTGCTATTTCTGGGATAGTCTCGAATGGTTTGGGCATACAACTCCTTAATATGACTAGTTATACGACCAGCTTAATCCTGTAGTAAGAAAGCTGCAAGCACATGCGTTTAGCTTTTACTCGTCAGAACCAAGGATAGTCTGATCTTGAGTTTTGACGGCTTTCTCGGTGACATCAAAAGTACCGATGTAGCGGCGGAACGCCAAATGCGCCTGAGAGTTGATGGCAGCGACGGAGTTAAACAACACCCCGACCACAGGGGTTAAGATCCACTGCCATAAAAAGCCGAAGGCTCGGCGGCGCTTGTGGTGCGGCGGCCGCTGCGGCAGTGTGGCGATGCCGATATAAACCACAAACAGCAGCGCCACAAGCGCCACCGTATTAATAGTACTGACAATGTACGGCAAACGCTGAGCGATAATATCGCGGCTGGCGTTCCGGTTTAGATACAGTGGTAACCACCCCGACAGCAAGATTAACGGCGCCGAGGTTGCCCACCCCACATGAGATTCCAATAAGCGACTAAACTTGGCAACGGCGTCAAAGCGCGGCAGCTTTTTGCGCCGGCGGTGCATTTGCTGAGCTACATAGGCGATATCTGACGCTCCGTAGGTCCAGCGCCGAATCTGTTTAAACTGCGCTTTGGTGGTGCGAATCCGCTTGCCGGCAAACACCGCATCCTGATAAATCGGCACATAGATGGGCAGGACTTCGTAGTCACCGTCGTAACAGAAGTAACTGCGCCAAAACTGGTGTCCGTCTTCGACAATGGTCCGCACACTCCAAAAGTCCATGTCTTGTAAAGAGTCGAGGCTTTGGCTGTGAGCCGAAAAGTTACGCAAAGCGTGCGGCCGCATGGCATTAGCAATGTGAAAATAGGTGTTCGATATGGCACACAAGCGCATAATGGCCGGCACATCCCAGATATTATTGTTATACAGCGCTGGTGGCTGGTAGGCCTTTTGCTTGCGGTTATCAGCCGAGATATACACGTAGGTTAACAGGGAGAAATAGCGTTTGTCGGGGCGGTTATCGGCATCGAGGGTAGTAACCATAACGTGAGACGGATCAATCCCCTGCTGTTTGGCCCATGTAGCCACCCGGCGCCCGCAAAATGTGGCGTTCGCCCCCTTACCAGGCACTTCCCCAGGCGCCAGCTTGTGCTCGACAGCTTCGGCATAAAAGAACTTGTCTTTGTAGTGCTTAAGGGTGTCTTGGGTTTCTTGCTTCTTTTGGTCGGTGGCGCGCTCTTCGTAGGCGATAAACAGCGCGGTTTTACGGTCCGCAAAGCCGGTGGTGTTAATAACATTCTCGATTGTCGGGTGGATAATCGCTTGGCTCTCGTTGTATGTACAGATAATCACCACCTGAATCACTTGGTCGGGCAGCAAGTCTATCCCCTGCCCAGCCTGCAGGCGATGAATATTCTCTCGGTGAGAACGAATCATCGGGTTTTTGCTGGCAACGTGGCGCTGAGCTTTGCTGGGGTCATAAAAATCCTGTAATAAATCTTCCCAATCGGTTTTTTGGGCTTGCTTGACCTTGCCGTAGCCCTCGATAACCCGCATCGACATGGCCGTGGCTCGAATCAGCAACAGCAACACGTAGATGATAATAAAGAAAGCCGCTGCCCGGACATAAAAAATACTCAACACTACTGGGGTTAAAAAGATAGTTAACGATAGCAGCCCAGGCAGAATCTCAAAGAACCGATACCAGCCGTGGCGCTGCTCGGGATACGGAATTTCTAGGTTGCGAACCTTCATGCTCGCCCCTCCCCTTACCGCAATACCAATAAGGCGTTACTGACAATCAGGGCTAGCGACAACAACAGTGTAGTCATAGCCAGAATTACCACCGCAAAGTAGCGGCGGATATGGTAAACGTGCCGACTCAACAGCGTATTGAACACTAAAATAAAGGCGACAAAAAAGATAAAGGCCAGGATGTCGGCCGTGCTACCAGTTTTAAAGGCGCTCAAACCCCTGTTTACCCGGTATTCCACGATGTAGCCATTACTGCGGCCTGGATCCAAGTGAAACAGCACCCATACCGTTGTTACCACAGCCAGGAAGGTGTTGATGCTTACCAACAGGAGTACTAAGCGGTCATGAAGATATCGTTTGGCGGTCATTTGCTCTGGATATTATAGGTTCTGTGGCTGGCGAACACCAGTCCTAATCGCGGCCGTAATTGATTTCGGCAAGTTCTTCTTCGTAACCATCATCGCCGGGGTATAGCGTATTTGCACGTTTTTCCATTGCAAAGGAATCAACTTCGCGAACAACTTTTTTAAGTTTAGCCATGTCTTGATCACCAAATGCACGCTTTTTGGTTATTTCGACAGTATCGAAAGCACCATCAGGATCAGCAGACCTTTCGGTTACCTCATAATATGCGTAGTCGCGCGGTTGAGCATAGGTACCCGTAAAACGGTGGCCCTTGGGGTCGTCATCAAACATAGGTAAGTGCCACTTTTCACCACCTTTTTTAACTTCAATCGCCCCGTTACCGTTACCGTTACCCTTGAAATTAACATGTACCCAACGATTGTGGCCGTACTCTTGAAGTGTTTTGTGAGTCCAGCCCCCAGTAAATTTATAGATAAGATCTAGCGCTTCGATATTTGGGCTTATAGGATCACCTATTTCTCTGCCATACTCCGCAATTAAATGTGCGAACTTAAGATATGCAACGGTTAAGCTCTTTGATGTGTCGTGTTCTCTATCCTTAATCTCTTCTAGCACCTCTGCGAGTGATTTACCTACTTCTCTTTCGGCACGTTCTAGATCGTAGTTATTGGCAGCTTCAAGAGGAGTTTTTTCAGCCAAATTTCTTGTACGCAGGCGAGAGGCACGCTCCATAGCCATGGCCTTTTCGGGATCTTTGCTGAAGTCGCTTGAACGTGCGGCTTCGTAAGCTTCCCCAGCAGTATCTTCTGCATACACGGCTTTTTTGTCGAACATTTCTTTAACTGATAATCCAACACCATCCTGCCCGTGCATGCGGTTACTCTTATGCGCACGGTACTCAATTTGTTGGGCGCCTGGCGGTAATTCGTGCTCGCTTGCGACCCGCGCCATATTCCGATATTTTGCCCCGGCTTCGGCCATAACCCTTGCTTTGTCTTTGTCATTTTCTTGGCCAGTCTCTTCGGTGACGGTGTCGCTAATTAAACCGCCCTCTGCCGCTACATCGGCGGCAATACTGGCTTCAATGTCTTCTTCGACGGGCTGGTGTGGTTGATTTGGATCAGATGAGTTTTGTTCGGCCATGGTACTTTTTCTGTTTTTATATTATTAACTTAAAAATACACCGCTTATGTTATATCTGTCAAATACGGGCGAGTTTGTGGTGCGAGTAGCGGGAATCGAACCCGCCTCTCCAGCTTGGGAAGCTGGCATACTACCGATGTACTATACTCGCGCAAATACTGGAGCCACCTCGGGGACTCGAACCCCGGACCTCCACTTTACGAAAGTGGCGCTCTAGCCAGCTGAGCTAAGGTGGCGAATTCATCGCCTATTGTAGCAAATCAGGACACCCCTGATAAACGCCTATGCTTGCAAAAGTCATCAGATTAGTTTATTTATTGAACAGTTAATTATGTCTGAGCATCTGGTTGAACCAGGCCTCCCCGACGCAGCGCTCCAAGAAGCGACCCATGCAGCTGAGCAAACGGAGGTTCTGGAAGATATTTTGCGCTGGCGGCCCCCTTTGCCCGTCGGAGCTATTGATTTGTCGCAATACCGATTGGCCCTCCCCTCGAGTGAACCAACCGAGCCAGGCTACGCCTGGGAACGCCTGCCCCGCTGGCTGACAACGATAGATGACACCTTTAAGAAGGCGTCTGACGTACCAGTTGTTCATCTAGACCTCTGTTCTTCAGTTCCGCTGTATGCCCAGATGATGCGTGCTTTAGAATTTAAACGCTCCAGCGAGCGGGCTCGTGAATTAGTAGCGGCCATGTACTCTGACACTGCCCCGCAGCAGTTCCCTATGGCGCACGAGCTGGTGGAGGTACACACAGCTGCAAGCGATAACTCCATTCGGAACAAAACGCCACTTCGCCGCTTACTTGTATCGGCCGTGCAGCGAGTGTTATATACCCGCAATTCGGGTGACATGGCTCAGGGTGATACCGAAGAGTCGCATCAGCTTTTTGCTGACCGCCTGGCCGCAGAAATAGCCAACCAGCAAGTTATTTATGACTGTGACGTATCGGGCGACGACTCTGAGTCAAAATGGCAACTTAAGTTTTATGAAGAATCACAAGATGCCAACTTACTGGACATGTTTAGTCGCCTCGCTATTCGTACTCCGGATGCCTGGGCGGCCGGTCTGCGCATGAAGCATTACGGTGTCAACGACGAAGATCGGGCACTGGCTGCCGAGCGCCAGCCGGCCGGTGAAAATTTGGCCAGAGATTATATCCAATGGCTGGCCAACGGCTTGGCCGCTGGTATAGCAGGAAACGAACGCTACCGGCCGGCTCGGTTCATTAGCCTGGACCAAAGCCAGCCAATTGATATTGCCAGTAGCAGCTTGCAAGTAACCCCTGAGTCGACTCGCCATATGAATATGTACTCGCATGCTCTGGCGAGCCTGTTTGACCCCAACATGCACCTGGTGGGAGATATTTTTGAACCCCTGCCCATGCCAGATAACTCCGTCACGCTCATAACCTGCATGGACGCCTGGCCGTTCTATTCTAATTTTGATGGCTTGAGCGGCGAAGAAATTGATGGCGCTATCTACAAAGCAACCGAAATCATTGGTAACTGGTACGACAAATTGGCTTACAACGGCAAAATGGTCATCTTCCCCTGGAGTGTGGAAGGTGGTAATCCGCGAGATGCCGCCATTCTGCGCCAGACTGCTGCCCAGTTATCGCTGCGCTTTGGGCACGCCGTGCAACCGCACCTGTTTCACCGTGGCACCCTTATGGAGTTCCTGTCTGAAGCTGACCGCACCACTGCCACTGAGCTCTCGCCCATTTTTAAAGGTGATGTCGACGATATCTACGCCCTGATTATCGAAAAGCCCGCTAAAGCGCTGGTAAAACAACACGCCAAAAGCTTAGGCCGACGGATGCTTTATGCAAGCTCAAACTCAGGACTGGCCAAATCCCAAGCCGTGATAATGCCTAGCGGTTTTTCGCTCTCTTTACCGTTTTGAGTAATGAACACCATGCCGATGCGGTGCCGCACTTTGATAGCCTCGCTGAACACATCATAGACCTCACCTACACCGGCCGTCCGGGGTAAGAATACGAATTCTTCACCTTTGTGTGACTTGAGTGGTAGATAACCAGCAAAGTCGGCCATCGTCATATCTTTGAGAATAATCGCTTCCCCGTTGTCGGCCAGATAGGTCAGTAAAGTGTTTTCGCTGAAGATTCCAACCATTTTGTCGTCTTTGATAATCGGTACGTGCGTAAAGGTGTGGTCACTCATTTTTTGGAGCACTTCGTGCAGGTTCGTTGTAGGGCTAGCTGTATAAATTTTGTTACCAGGCACCGCAATACTCAGAGCGCTGGTCGGTTTGGTCAACATGTCGCGCACCGTTTTATACCACGCCACCAAAGCCGGATGCGGATATGCCATGGGGGAAGCGGCCTCACTGACAGGGTTGTGAACGAGGCTGTTGCGCAACTGCCCTACTGAGCGGAGCTCTGACTCATAGCGAGCAATTATGCGATTGGTGCGAGCCACTTGCTGCAGCAAGTAACTGTGGTCGGCATAGCGATCAGCGCCCGCTTGGCGGCGCAAAAAAGCATCGATTTCGTTATAAATCTTAATAAGGTTGTCTGCGTCTTGGGCTCCCGACATGGCTCTATCTTAAAACATTCTGTCAAGAACTGTAACCAAAAGAGGTCGCTGCAGGTTGCTTTTTAACAGCTATATTGCTAGTATTACCTCTGTTCTGTCGCTTGGCCAAGCGTACACACCAGAATATATACGGGCTCGTAGTGAAGTTGGCCTATCACGCCTCCCTGTCACGGAGGAGATCGCCGGTTCGAATCCGGTCGGGCCCGCCAGTTGATTTAATACCACTTTTGTGGTATTATTTGTTTTTATGGCAATCGTTAGACTTTCACCTACTGGACAGCGTTTGGTTGCAGACGACCAACGTTTTGCTGCCATTCTACCGGAGTTTGCGGTCGAAGATCCTGATACCGGCGAGATCGGTGACGCTAAGACCTACAGAGGTGCTCTTCTCGGTTCTGGCTGTCAGGCAGAGGTGTTTGCCGTCGGCGACACGCAAGTTGCAGAAAAAGTCTGGCGAGGTGCTTCTGGATATAATTCTCCTCAAGATGGCCCAAGTGAGACATTTGATCGTCATCTATTGATACGCGATTACTGGGAGAAGGAAAAGCCGCCGGCCAGTAAAATTTACCTTCCGGAATATTACGCGGCTGTACAGCACCAAAGCACCACCGGAGCGATACTCATGGAAAGGTCACATGGCACTGCTGCCGATAAAATTGGTTGGGCCAGAACGAGCAACTTGCCTGCAGAGTTTTTAAGTAAAAAACTTGGCCTTGAACCTGAGAAGCTTCACGACATTGCAAGAGAATTAGGCAACCTTATCAGAAATGAGTCTGAGTTTTATAACAGCCTCTTCAACGTGGTACCCACGCCTTATACTGATCCAGGACCACGAAATATGCTGGTCGACTACGACCCTGCTGCCGGTGAAATCATCCGCTTAACCGCAATAGATTTGTAAAGAATACAGGATAATCCCCACCTAAGTGATGGTTATTAGACGGTTACTAAATGACGTCAAAGTGGCGATCGTAGAAGATATCCGCGGCATAACGTAGGTTCAGCCGCCAGCTAGTCTCCTACGGGGCACAAATCGCGCACAAACACGCCGACCCGGACTTCATGGGTAGCTTCGTCGGTATAGGATGAGATTACTACTCGATCTTCGCCGTAGAACTTAGTAAATAACTCATACACTTGGTGCATGTGATGTTCGTACTCCGGGAAATCGGGGTTTGAACCAAAACATAGTTCATAGCCTCGTTCGTCACCACGCCGAGTATCTCGCTCTATCTCTGCCAACGTTAACGGACTGCCATCGCGGAACTGCTCGGACTCGTTTGAGTAAACATTGAAGGCGCTGCGGCGAGCGTTTTGCAGGTTGGGATCATCAATATATTCCATCATCTTTTCCTTGGTTGAGGTAGTATAGCAAATAGTGTCAAATTATGGTAAAGTATTTCGCATGACAAGTCCAGAAGGCTTTACTGAATCGTTTGATTTAACCGAAACAGGCGACTTTATACTACTCCCCTACACCCCTGGTAATGCCAGTGCCCTGACAGCCATGGCCAGCGAGTTTTACTTTACTGCTGATGAGTTAGCCACCTTTTGTGCTGGTGCGCTCGAAGCCGTTCATACTCGCGATGATGATGACTTGCCAGTAGATTTGGTAGATGCTGCCCAGGAGGTTGGCGTGTCACCTATTGGCGTAAAGGTGGTATTGGGGTTGGGCTACCTCCAAACCGACGCCGCTTGGCAACGTGAGCTCGCAAAACTAGAGCAACCACCCACCGTAGTTCAGCGACTCGTCCGAGCCGCCGCCGCTGCCGGAAAATACAGTCTGGGTGGTTTTAAAATTATGGCTTCACACAGTTACGTGTGGGGTCGACCGTTTAGTTTGTAATATACAGTCGAGCTTTTTGTTTGTCTTTGAGGTCGTTGATGTAGTTGTTGACGTCTTTAAAGTTGAACACAATATGTGCAGCCCGCACTTTGGTGCCATTGACCTCTATAACTTTGACGATTTCTAGGGTATACCCAGTGTTAATAATGGCTGAGTATTGTCCGGCCGGTAGCTTAAACATGACATCGGTGACATTGGCACTCAGGTTGCGGTTAGTTTTATCAATAGGATAGCCGTAGTCCCCACCACTCCCCTTGGTCTCTTGCTCATCGGAGTACTTTTTGGCGACATCAGCGAAGTTTGCACCGCTTTTGAGTTCGGCCAGAGCGGCTTCGGCGCGCGTGTGGGCGTCGGTGTCTAAGGTAGACACGAGCTTCTGGGCTAACATCTCTGACTTGAGCGACCGCTTAAAGTCGTTAACCGACCAGCCCCAGTAGTCTTTTAAGACATCTTCGAACACCTTATCACCACTGCCCAGGCGGTTTTGGGCTCGAACGAGTTCGACTTCGGCATTAACTTCGCTGTCGCTGACCGTAACGTTGTGCTGTTTGGCCAGTTGTTTCACATAGGCGTCGTTGACAACTTTGTCGAGCGCCCGCTTTTTGAACTCCTTGAGCTGATCTTGATTGTTGGGGTCGTTAAAGTCTAGTTTGGCTTGCGTCTGGTAGTAATGCACGTAATGGCGCAGTTCGAACAAATAATTTTCGTAGGCCACAAAGTTACCGCCGGCCCGTGCTACGGGAAACGGAATCACCTGGGTAACCCTGTACAAAAAGGTGGTGTCGGACTGGGTTTTATAGAGAGAAACCGTACAGTACGTAAAGAAGGCCACGATGGCAGCAATAATCAAACCGGTCGACACCAAGACGATTCGGTGTTTGGAGTGCTGCAGGGGGTAAATATACTTACGAGCACTGCCAATAACCTCCTCGCGGTGAGCCGCGACGGTGTCGTTAGTGATTCTTGGTACGTTTTCGTCCGCCGGAGCGGCCGTTGGCTCACCCCCTGCATTTTTACGTCGTAACACCTTGTGGAGTTTAGGTTTCTTCATCTACCTCTTCTTCGTCTTCTTGGTCGCTGCCCTGTTCGGCGATCATGCCAGAGGGGAATGCTGAGCCAGAAGTCGTAATGATTCCTTTATCGCGCAGAATTGTGGTCAGCCGTTTCTGAATCTTTGCCGGATGATGCACGTTATGGATGACCAGGTCTCCCATATACGTCTGCATCATTATTGTACCAAAACCAAGCAGAGTTTCCTGCAATCCGGCCACTTCATAATTAACCATTTGAATTTGGTTAAGCGACACATCCACCAGACTACGGTGGAACATCCCCTTTTGGCTTACCTGGATGAATCGCTGGTCGGTGACGATAAAAATACTAAAATACCAGCCGACCCAAGATGGAAACATCAGCAACAGACCCAAAATCAGCCCTACACCGATACTGCCAAAAAAGAATGTAAACGACGGTGGGTTGGTGGGACGCACATACGTGAGGATACCTACGTATAACACCGGTAGTAATATGCCGAGCATACCTATAATTAAACCCTTTCGCATAACAATGGGGTGTTTGCGAAATATAAAAATCACTTCTTCGTCATCGAGCTGATCTGCGAAGTATTTGTGTTTTGTGGCCTGTTTAGTAGGCTGGTTGCCTGCTGAAGTGGCTTTTGCCATAAGCATATTCTATCATGGTGCCCCCGAGAGGAGTCGAACCTCTAGCTTCTCCTTAGGACGGAGTTGTTTTATCCATTGAACTACAGGGGCGTCACCCCATTCTAACACTTGTGGTGTGAACTTATTTACAGTCTGAACCGAGCTTTTAGC
>CAZBRC010000023.1:0-1996 GCA_964494415.1 uncultured Candidatus Saccharibacteria bacterium | reverse complement strand
ATTAAGGAGCTGTCATGGCCAGAATTGTAGAAGAAACCCGCACCTATGAGGATAAAACTGTAGCCAATCAGAACCGAACCGCAGAAGCTGACCATGCCGCCTGGACTGGCGCTCGTTTGGTGTGGTTACTAGCCGGTATCCTGGAGGCGTTGTTGGCCATGCGAGTCATTCTGTCTCTGATGGGAGCTAACCGCGCAAACGGCTTTGCAGACTTTATATACACCGTTACACAGCCCTTTGTCGCCCCTTTCTTTGGCCTGTTCAATTATCAGATGCAGTATGGCGTGGTACGGTTTGAGTTTGAGACCCTGGTAGCCATGGCGGTCTATGCCTTCGTCGCCTGGATAATTGCCCGCCTCATGACCATCGGCACCCGTACGTCCGAAGACGTCTAACAATAATCTAGCTGTAGTTGGTTTTGGGTAATTGCAGGATTACGGAGACAGGAACCGACACTTTGATTCTGGCAGTTTCAAATCGTTCTTAAGGGACAAATAGGCAGCTGAGTGGTCGGCTGCATTTTTGGTTAGGGAGGCAGATAAACTTTCTGGGATAGTTGAGCCACTAGCCAAGTAACCACGAAGCTGCACAAGCTGTGTTATGTATTCTTGGGTCAGCGTTTTTAGTTTTGCTGCATTGTCGTTAGCCTGTGCTGGAAAATTAATTTTGTTCAACTCCGCTAAGAATTGTTTCTCGGCTACTAGTTGCATATCAACGGATGTGGGGGTAGCTGTAGGTTTCGATCCACTTGCTTGCATTACATTAGTTACATCTTGACGCAGTTTGTTGTAAGCAAGGTTGGCTGTAACAAACTGCTGGGTGGCAGTCGGCATTTCTTGGGTAATCTCAAGATTACAGGTTGGTGGCGCTGCAATATTGGTGAACTCGTGTGGTTCAACCGTTAAACAGTGTCGTTCTGAGAAATTATCTGATAAGCCAAAACCCTCGGTGACATATACGACCGCCATGTAGTGAGCCTTCGGGCCCTCGCACGTTGCGTTAGTCATTACGACTACACTATCCTCGGTAGGCGTTACCAGCCCAGAAGTATATTCCTTTATAAAAACTTTGTCGGCCTTGTAATACTTGAGGTCGATATAGATTGAACCATCGTCGCACGAGCTCCCACAGAACTGAACATTTTGGGTGTTGGGAACCGCCTTAGCCTGTTGCGGTAGGCTGGAACTGACATCTTTTTGAAACAGGACAAGTGTATTTTGAATTGATTCGGCGTCACGCCGTCGATATGTATCATTTTTAATAGCGGGAATGCCATATATAACAAAATGACCAAGCAGCACCAGTTGCAGCACCAGAATTAAAACAGTACTGATGCGCAACAGTCGACGCTCTTTTGCGGTACCAGAGAGTGGTCGGCCCTGTTTGTCTTTGCGCTTTCCAAAAGCGGTGTAAAGTAAGTCGTACATAATCCAGATGCCAAATCCGCCAAATGTAATCAACTTTAAGATACCTGTCCAAATCTGCCGCAAATAAAAGCGGTCTAGCCCGATACTTCCAAACAGCCAGCCAAAAATCCAGGTGATAAATAATGACTTAGAGTTGTCTTGCGCAACCGGTTGTGGAGTTTGTTCTTCCATGAATCATTAATAGAATAAACGAAATCAGCCTCGACTACAACACGCTTATACTTTGGTATCTAACGAGCTTTGGCTTGGGTGTAGTGTTCGTGCACCGCTTGGTATTCAAACAGTTCTTTAGGGGTAAACCAGTGCTTAATCTCCGCCGCGGCTTCTTGGGGATCGCCAGAGGCATGTATTACGTTGGGCACACCGATTTTCTCTTTGTTGGAGTGCTCAAAACCCATGTGGGCGTAGTCGCCGCGAACTGTACCGGGGGCGGCTTTTTCGGGCTCAGTCTCGCCTACCATCTTGCGGACAAGTGATACGGCTTTGATTCCTTCTAGTACAACCGCGATCACGGGGCCTTCTTGCATCATCTCTAGCGTTACATTGAAGGCTTCTTCGCCGCGCCGAGA
>CAZBRC010000022.1:0-13480 GCA_964494415.1 uncultured Candidatus Saccharibacteria bacterium | reverse complement strand
AAGCATGGCAATCGACTCGGTTTAAGCCATATTTACCGAACACTGCGGAATCCATTCTATTACGGTGAGTTTCAGTACCCTAAAACCAACGAGACTATGCATAAAGGCAAACATCAACCGATTATTAGTAAGGAATTATTCGATGAGGTACAAATTCAGCTAGCGGTTGCACCCAGACCGCCAACAGGCAGTAAAGAGTTCAGCTTTACTAGAATACTGAAGTGTGGGGCTTGTAAAACAGGCGTTACTGCCGAGGAACACACGAAACGACTCATAACTACTGGCGAGATCAGACGATATGTCTACTACCACTGTGGTAGAGCCAACAATCTTGATTGCATCGAACCCTATATCCGCGAAGCAGACCTCATGGTTGAACTACTAGGCCTAATAGACAAGCTAGAGCTAGATGAAATAGGTGCTCAGGCACAATTTAAGGAAGAACTGGAACGCTATGGGAAATTTAACGTCATATTGGGGCAAACTGGCGAGGCACTAGCAAGTAACCCAGCCATCGACCTCAGAGCTTACGCTAAATACGTCCTGCAAGAGGGTACCAAAGAAGAAAAACGCGAGATTCTACAATTTGTTACCGGCGAACTGTTCCTCAAAGACAAAAAGGTTTATATAGAGCGAAAACCGAGGCCTAAAAAGTTTGACTAAGTCAGTTCGAATAGCATCGCCCTAGTACAGGGGAATGGGTGTTTTATAACATTTTGAGCTAAATTAAAAGACCCGCTTCACCCCTTATATGTCTTTAGGTGGACGGGTCTCTTTAGAACTATATCTTTGGCGGAGAGGGTGGGATTCGAACCCACGGTACCGTTGCCGGCACGCTGGTTTTCAAGACCAGTTCCTTCAACCACTCGGACACCTCTCCAGGTGTTAAAAAAGAGCACCAGAACTTGGCGGAGGAGGAGGGATTCGAACCCTCGCAGGAGCTTGCGCCCCTCTAACGATTTAGCAAACCGTCCCCTTCAGCCACTTGGGTACTCCTCCGTATCCTGTCTACATCGTGGCGACTCTATGCTAACAGAGGCAAATTATAGCAATAAAGTCCAAAATTGTCTCTAATGAGTTACAATACGCTTATGCAAGACGAGCAAGACGCTGCGCCACAAACTCCCCAACCAGAAACTCCGTGGCAGTACGATGATCAACCAGAAGCCAGTGCTCAAGTCCCGGTTCAGCACCGCGATGCGGTTCACTGGACAGCCTCAGAATTTGTAGCTCACGATAAAGCCTTCGGCTGGTATCTAATTTTAGCGGCCTGTACGTTGGTGGTAGCTGCCATTGTTTATTTGGCGGCCCAAGATGTTGTGGCGGTAGTAGTGATTATTCTGGCAGCGATTGCCTTTGGCATCTTTGCAGCCCGCAAACCACGCGTTTTGAACTATGTTATCGACGACAAGGGTCTGCATGTCGAAGACAAAACCTATCCGTACGAGTCTTTTAAATCGTTTTCGGTCATCCAAGATGACGCCATTCATTCGGTGCTCTTAATGCCCATGAAGCGCTTTATGCCATCGTTAACTATTTATTATGCTCCAGAGGACGAACCGCGCATTGTCGATGCCCTAGCCGACTATTTACCGTTTCAGCCGGCCGAAAATGACTTCATGGACCGCCTGATGCGCCGCATCCGCTTCTAAATATACAGCTGTAGCGTATAGGCCAGCATTCTGGCTAGGCGGCTCTATCGAGGAATACTTCAGCGCCGTGCAGTACGGCTTGGGCAAATTCGGCTGGCACAACCCTAAATTCAGTTTCGAGTTCAAAAACTGCTTCTATGGTGGCCAGGCGCTCCTGCCGATGTTCCATAACTTTATCCATTTTGCGAACACGCCCCCTATAAATGTTTACATCCATCATCTGAACGGCGTGCATGCAAACGCCTAACTCGTCCAAAACTGCAGCCTCGTCAAGAAAAGCCCGCATCACATCATCGGGCGGTACTGGCACGCCATCGTATTCTTTGTGGTATTGCTGGTGTTTGCCGATTGTCATCCAGACGCTGTTAAAGCGGTGCTCCCGAAAGCGAAACGCCAAATCACTGGTGTCAAGATAAAAATTTCGAGGCCAATACAAGTGATGGCGGTTAACTCCCAGGCTGTGGATGTTGGCTGGCTTGAGGTATTCAATAACTTCGACGCCGTCGGGCGGGGGTGGCAGCACGAGCCCATAATCATTCGCTTCGGGCACGCGCAGTTTACGCATCAGTCGTTTCCACCTCTGTTTGTGTGTTTGAGCTTCATTTCTAACTCAAATGTAATATATGTCGGGCGCCGAGTAAATACTATTGCCCACTAATACGCCGATTGCGCAGCATGCGACGACGCTCACGCTCAGAAGCACCACCCCACACACCATGCTCCTGTCTGGTACTTAGGGCATAATCCAAGCATTCTGCTCTTACCGGGCATTGGCCACACACCCGTTTTGCTCGTTCAACTCCAACTCCATCTTGAGGAAAGAAGAATGACGGATCTCTGTCACGGCACAAGGCCAAAATCATCCAGCGGGCCGCTTCGCTATAATCCTCGGGTAATATCTCGGGAGTGGGAATCGGTGATTGCTCGGCTATTACTTCTTGTGGGAATTCCATTAGGCTACTACATTACGACTAATAAACCCCTAAAGCAAGCATGGGCATTTTACTGTTGTATCAGACCACAGAATCACTAAAACTTAGCCAGATGAATATTGCTGCCGCGCACATATCTGCCAATATGCCCACTGGCACGGTAGGGTTGCCGGATCGCAATCGTTCAAAGGTAGAAGTAGTGGTGTGCAGAACTTCGTCCGCTTTGGTGTACGCTTGTAAAAACGCCCGAAGCAACGGCAAGCCATCTTTAAATTGTTGTGTCCACTGATAATTGGATGTGTTATCGGCAGAAATCTGGTTAAGCGCCATGTAAAAATCCCAAACCGATTGCTGCCTAAATATACGTGTTTCAAAGCTAGTTTTATGTGGGTTTTGCGAAGTTGACCAAGCGAGCTTTCGGGTTGCCAAGAGTGTCTTGACGTCTTGCGGCGACGTGCGTTTGACGAGCTCTAAAAGTACGTCGATTACTTGGTCGCCGTCGTTGGTGCTGAGTCGTGCCGCGACCACCGGGAACATAATCTCTAACAGCCCAAAGTTGATGAACTTAGATGATTTATGGGTGTTAGAAATCTTTAGAGCCTGGAGGTTATGTTTGAATATGGGGGTCGACTTGTCTTTTATAAAATCCTGCGCGAAGTCGCCAAAAGCGGCCGAACTATTAATCCCGGCAATCACAAAATCTTGCAGCGGCTTGCCAGGCAGATCCTGATACCTGGTAGTGCACCCCGGTTTATCAGTAATCGCTTCCAGCACAAAGGCCTTGGCCACCAGTTGTTGCACTTGTCCAGGACTCAGCGTAGTCATGTGCTCATCGTAGCACGACAGCTTTTTCAAATAAAAAGCCCAGCTGCTTGGGTTATTAATGTAATTATTTGGATATGCCGTAGCAGTAGAAGTTATAACTGGGGCGGATTACGATACTCAAGGTGTGCATCTTCAATCCTAATAGTGAGATCTTCAATTTCAGCTGGAGTCAACCATCCTACATGTGTGGTTTCATTTTGTTCGCCCTCACCGTAACCATGTACAAAGTGTAGTTTTTCGATATTGCTATCTGGGTAGAACTCATACATATCTTGTTCAATACCGTCTTCGGTTGTAGTTTCTGAAAAACTTCCTAATTTTCCAGATTGCTGTGCGAACCCTTCATCGTATCCATACGCCCAGCCATAGGTTTCACCAAAATCTGTATCAATGATAACAGAACCGCCAGCCGCATTGGGTAAGTAGGTTGCAGGATCATGAATCATGTCGTCCCAGATTCTCTCTTGACCATCTTCACCAATTTCGAACATGGCTCGTTCGCCAGTTTCAACAGCTTTTTTAGTCAATATGGCATAGGCCGTACGAAAGCTTCTAACCTGTTCTGGGCTAGCAACAGGACGTTTTGCTTCAACTGAATCTTTTTGAGCGTTTTTGTTTTCGGACATGAGTATATATTAGCATAATCGCAATGAAAAGTCAATGTGGTACGCGCGACAGGATTCGAACCTACGACCTTCGGCTCCGCAAGCCGACGCTCTATCCAGCTGAGCTACGCGCGCATAGTCCAACAATAACAGGGGTTACTCTAACACAGTTACCGTTAAAACACTAGGGTAGCATGTGACCGGCTTCAAGTCGTAGTACACTAAGGGTATGAAAAAGCTTAAGCGGTACCGACCGCTGGTTGTTCCCTTGCTCATCATAACGATCGTATTTGGCACAATTTATGTGGTGGCACAGCAGACAATCCGCCTTGGTGCTAACGACCCTCAAGTGCAGCTGGCGCACGACCTGGCTCCCCAAGTCACTGGTGATAAATTACCGAACGCTGCCGATACCGGCAATGTAGACATCGGCTCAAGCCTGGCGCCGTTTGTGGTGATTTACAACAAAGATGGTCAAGCCGTGGCTGGAAGCGGCTATTTGCATGGGCAGTTACCAAAAATCCCTAAGGGAGTCTTAACCTCGTCCTCACGTAAGTCCGATAACCGCGTCACATGGCAACCAGAAGGTGGCGTTAGAATTGCCTCGGTTACGGTGGCCACCAAAGACGGACACTACGTAGTGGCGGGCCGCTCATTGCAAGAAGCCGAAAAACGCACCAGCCGCATACTGTTGCTGGTCTTGTTTGGCTGGGTGCTGTCTTGTGGTTTAGTCTTTGTATATAACAAGTCAAAAAAGTAATCAGCTGCTACAATACTGTCTCGAGGAGAGGTGCAGGAGTGGTTGAACTGGCTTGTCTCGAAAACAAGTGTGCCGGCAACGGTACCGAGGGTTCGAATCCCTCCCTCTCCGCCATGAATTGAGCATTTAAATGCCTTTGATTTGGGCTAAGGCGCTGAGCTCGTATGAAGTTGGCCAAGGGTTGAACTTACAGCCCTGCAAGCTGATAGACTGCTGCTGCATAACCGGGGCGGCTTGGCCTGCGCCAGGGCACATTCGGTGTCCAAAGCCTAACCAGTGACCAGTCTCGTGATTTATGACCATCGAACGGTAGTCGTCCATTGAGCCGCCAGCCGCATTCCAGGGGTCGGTGGCACCTTGCCAACGGTCAAAGTTAATAATGACATTTGGGCTAACCGTACAACTGTAATAGTTGTCGCAAACCCCCGGCCCAAAACCAGGTAGATCATTGGCGGCCGCTAACCACATAGTGAAATTACAGCCACTGCTAGCTTCTACAAAGTTGATGCGGCCATTTAATCCCCAGCCTCGTGCATCGACAAAAGTCGCCCGAACCTTACTGGCAAAAGCACCTCGGTAGCTGTCGGGCACATTCTTGAGGGCCACACAATAACTGTAGGTAATAACGGCCTTGGGCTTGTCGTGCATGGTTACGGTAGCGTCACTACGGGCGTTTAGTTTAGCGGCAATCTGGCCGGCTGCAGCGGTTTGGTTATCCCACGATTGTCCAAGCTTGGCTTGTAAGCTCACCAAGAAACCACTAATCTTACCCGAATCAAAGGATAACTCATTACCACTGGCGCTCAGCCAGCCAGCTTTCTCACCCTTAGTGGGTCGATAGTTGCCGCCGGTATAATTTATGGTGACTGTTTTACTTAGGGCGTCGTTGAGCTCTTTGGCACGGGACTCTAAGTTACTGTCCGTATTGGCTGCCGGAGCCGTAAACGGTATGCCAAACTTGGTATAATTGCTGGCTAACTTTTGGGTGAATAACTTCTTAAGTTGGTTGCTGTCAACCTTTTTACCACTGGCCGCTGCCACTACCTTGACCGTCTCAGCTTCTACTGCCAAATGGGCATCCTGCGGGGCTTTTTCGTACTTGGCCAGCTTTGTAGCAATAAATGTGTTCAGTGTGTTGTCATTGGTGGTAATGCCGAGTGGATAGGTGTGTTTGGTGAAGAGTCGGAACGCCAGCAAGGGGCTCAAACGACGTTCGGCTTGGAGCTGCTTTAGTGTTTGATCGGGAGCGGCTGTGATACCAATCTCCTCTGGTGATTGCTTAAGAGTGTCTTGGTCGACGGTCAGTTCAACCTGTGCTGGCAATGCCTTGGTCAGCGAAGCCTGCGAAAAACCACTATTACCGACCAACGAACTGCTATAGGTGGTCCGAGGAAAGAATTTATGCCGATACGCTACCCAGGTAAATATGGTCAGTAGCACGTACGCCGCTAGTAATCCGCAGCCCAAATACAGTAGCCAGCGTTTGTGGCTAGGGCTTAGATGCAGCCTAAAGTGGCGCTTGGCGGCAGATTTAGGCTTTGTTGGGGCCATTCTGTGTTTCCTGTGGTGCTGCCGTTGTCGTAGTACTTGGGGTATGCGGTGCTGTGTGGGGTTTAACCCGGCCCTTACGGCCCCACAGCCACCACCAGAGTGCTAATAGCCCAGCTAGGCCCAGATAGACGATTACGAACCGCAGGGTGACGGCATTAACATCAGCTGCTAGACTTTTAGCCAGCAACAAGCCAGATTGACTGAAGTCGCCACTCGCAGTTGCCGACTGGTTTATAGCGGCTTTCTTAATGATCCAATCCGTCAGCCCAAAGCTGAGTAGCAGGACGAGGCCAACACTTAAAAACGTAATCCATAAGCTCCGTATGGCCCGGCGCTTGTCATCAAACAAGACGACTACACCGATAATGCACAGGATAATAACCACCCCTAATAGCCAAGGTGTTACCATGGTCAGACGAAACACCTTTGGAACGTCGGATAGTTGCTGGGCGGTGGTGCGGCCCTGCTCATCCTTTGGCAAGTTGTCGGCAGTTATAACGGTATCTTTGAGGAAGTCTTTGTTATTTACAATATCGTCAACGACCTTTTGACGTTGGGCGGCGATATCGACACCTGGAGGACGACACGGTAGCGTGAATAGATCCAAGTTATTAACGTCCAGACTGCGTAACTGGGCAATCGTACAGATTGGCAAAGCCTCGATTCGAGTCGCCAATGAGTTGCTTACAGTGGTAGCAAAGGTTTGCTTGGCCTCAGTTAGATCAATAACAAACTTTGGTTGGGTGGTTTTTTGATGAAGCCAGCCATAAATGCCATCAATCGCCGACTCGGACGAGGTTTGTAATAACTGAGGAGTGACGGCCTTTTTGGCGGCCTCACGAACAATTGGGTCGGCCAGCGAGATGTTAACTTCGGTGCTCGACTGATTATTTTGCGATTCCTTGGCCTTGTCGAGGGCGCTATCAACAAAAGTGTTATAGACGTTACTCTTAACCAGGGCTACTTTAATGCGCTGAGCCGTACCAAAGACCACCACAAAGGCCGTCACCGACGCTAACAGATAGAGCGACAGCTTCAGGACGGTTGACGAGAATCCTCTCCCGAACTTCTTAAACATAAACTCTATTGTACGTCTTTTTGAGAACAGATAAAACGGAGGTATATAATACGAGTATGTTTTCTAACTTTGCAGTCGGATTTTTTGCAGGCCTGGGGATTGGCGGCTGGGTGTATGCTAAAGTGCAGCACAACACCGGCGGTAATACGTCTAATAGCTTGATTGTGGCAACAGTTGCTGGCCTCGGCACCTGGATATTAGTGGCTATGATTTTGGGCATGGCCTTTAAAAGCTGACCAAACTGGGCTAAATAGTACTAAATGGCTAGTTTGGCTTGGTTTTTGGGCTAAAAATTAGTACTATCTTGCTATGGATGAGGTGGGAGACGCGCGCTCCGTCAAATTACTTGGACAGCACTTGCAGGCCGCCCGCAAAGCGGCTGGTTTAACGCAGCAAGAGCTCTGCCAGCACGCCGGCCTCAGTTACTCGACCTTGGCCAAAATAGAACGCGGTGCCATCCAAGCCCCATCTGTTTTTACCATTCAAAGTATTGCCCAGGCGCTTGGTACCACGCTCGATGCCCTGCTTGGAAATGCGGTGCAGGCTGGGACAACATCGGCCGTCGCCCCTGACAAACCCGCCAAGAAGCGCTCCAAGAGTGGCCTCCGCTTTGTATATTTTGATGTTAATGGGTGTTTGGTACGGTTTTTTCACCGAGCTTTCACCCAGATTGCCGCCGATACCAATGTGCCGTCTGATATTGTCGAAACAGCCTTTTGGCACTATAACGACGCTGCCTGCCGCGGCGAGATTAGCCTGGAACAGTTTAACCAGCTCTTTGCCGAGCGGATTGGGGTGAGTGCGCTGGATTGGCAACAATATTACCTCAAGGCCGTCGACCCCATTAAAGAGATGCATCCCCTGCTCCAATGGGCGGCTGAGCACTACCACGTCGGCTTGTTGACCAATATTATGCCGGGCTTTGTAGAAGCCATGCTCAAAGAAGGCCTTCTGCCAAATATCCATTACAGCGCCATTATTGACTCATCCCAAGTAAAGGTTATAAAGCCCGAGCCCAAGATCTATGAAATTGCTACCGAGAAAGCTGGCGTGCAGCCCGGTGAGATCCTGCTGGTCGATGATTCGCGTTCTAACTTAATGGCTGCCGAGAAGATGGGCTGGCACGTGCTGTGGTTTGATGATTTCCGCCCAGAGGACAGCATAAAACGTATTAGCAGTAGTTTAGAGCCAGAAGAAGGCTCAGTTATCCCGCAAAACGATGTAGCTCAGCCTCTAGAGTCGCCATCAACTCCTCAGCCTCAGCCAACTGCTGCTTGGTCTGATTAACTACTGCCTCAGGGGCATTCTGGATGTAACTTTTGTTCTTGAGGCGGCCCTGTAATTGTTTAACTACCCTGCCCTGATCCTCTATCCGTTGCTTAAGTTTAGTCGTGAATGTTTTCACGGTATCATCATCAACATCGAGCCAGGCGTGGTGTTTGGTGACAGATAGTTTTAGCCCGCGGCCGGCTGTGGTGGCTTCAACTGAGCCAAGGTTAGCCAGTTGTTTGATGCTGTCGCCATTGGTAGCAAAGAAATCGCTGGCTTGGTGCAAGAGGGTTGGCTTGCGGATGTCTAGTTCGCGGCTCAGGTAGCGAGCTTCGGTTACCAGCTGTTTAACCTCTTCGAATTGCTGAGCTTTGTTCTTGTTGCAGTCGGCTGGCGTCGGCCAGGCGGCAGTTATCAATAAGTTAGTGTCATCCTGGTGCAAGGTTTGCCAGATTGTTTCAGTCACGAATGGCGCAAACGGGTGAGCCAGTTTTAAGATAGTTTGTAAGCCATACACTAACACCGAGCTATTCAAAGTGGACTTAGAGGCCTCAATATACCAGTCGGCAAAGTCATCCCAGGCTAGATGGTAGACCTTATCGTACGCCTCGGCAAAGCGATAGTTGTCCAAATCTGCAGAAACGACCTCTGTTATATGTTGTAACTTACTCAACAACCAGTGATCAGCTGGCGTTTGCGGTTCTGGCTGGGCATCTGCCGAAAAATCGTCCCCTACCCTATCCTCTATGTACCGAGCGATGTTCCATAGTTTGTTGCAAAAGTTGCGCCCACCAACAATTTTGCTTTGATCATACGGCCGATTATTTCCGGCCGACTCGTCGCTGACAATACCCATACGGAAGGCGTCAGAGCCAAACTCTTTTACCTTTTCCATCGGGTCAACCACGTTGCCCTTACTCTTGCTCATTTTTTGGCCATGCTCATCCTGAATTAAGCCGTGCAAGTAGACGGCCTTAAAGGGCACATCATCGGTGGCGTAGAGTCCCAACATAATCATGCGTGACACCCAGGGATACAGGATGTCGGCACCCGTCTCCATAAGGCTGAGAGGGTAGTATTTTTCTGAGTCTTTATCGTCGGGGTAGCCCAGCGTGGCGTACGGCCAGGAGCTGCTACTAAACCAGGTATCAAAGACATCAGAGTCGCGGCGGTATAGCTTGCCATCAACCGTAATTTCCTCTTGGTCAATCTGTTCGTTGTATATCCAGTCGTCTGGGTCCTGGCTGTTTTGGAAGGCTGGTATGGGGATTCCCCACGCAATTTGCCGGGAGATGTTCCAGTCACGCAGCCCTTCTAGGTACCGAACCAGCTGATCTTTTTTAACCTCAGGATAAAACTGAATTTTGTTGGCTTTTAGAGCCTTGATGGCGCGGGCAGCTAAGGGCTTCATATCAACAAACCACTGGTCTCGTAACAGGGGTTGAATGACGGTATCGCACTTGTAGCAATGGCCGACATTGTGTAGGTGATCCTCAACTTTTACCAAGAACCCCTGCTCTGTTATATCAGCCACCACCTGCTTACGGCCCTCCGCGACGGTTAGACCGCGGTAGCGTTCGCCGGCTTCGTTGTTGAGTTTGCCTTCGTGGTCGATAACGGTGATTTTGGGTAAATCATGGCGTTCACCGGCATCGAAGTCATTGGGGTCGTGTGCGGGCGTAATCTTTACCGCGCCGGTGCCAAACTTGATGTCGACAAAGTCATCGGCAATGATGGGGATTTCGCGCTGCGACAGGGGTAGTTTAACAGTTTTTCCGACGAACTTTGCATACCGTTTGTCAGCCGGGTGGACGGCTACCGCTGTGTCACCGAGCATGGTCTCGGGCCGAGTAGTGGCAACCACGACTTCCCCGCTGCCGTCAGTTAACGGATAGCGGATGTGCCACAGCTTACCCGGCTCTTCTTTATACGCCACTTCAATATCGGCGAAGGCCGTGCCGTGGAATGTACAAAAGTTGACCAAACGTTCACCTCTGTAAATGAGGCCTTCGTCCCACATCTTTTTAAAGGTTGAGTAGGCACGGTCGACAATGTTAGGGTCGAGGGTAAATACATAACGGTTCCAGTCGACACTTGCTCCCAGTTTACGGAACTGACCCTCGTAGTTTTCTCGGTTGAGGGCCACAAAATCCCAGACTTGTTTGTAGAGTTCATCGCGACTGTAGTCAAAACGGCTTTTACCCTGTTTGGCGAGCTCTTTTTCGTATACAACCTGGGTTTCGAAACCGGCGTGATCGGCGCCGGGCAGTAGCAGTGCTGCTTCCCCTATCATACGGTGATAACGTACAGCAATATCTTCTAGGGCCAGGGTTAACCCGTGGCCGAGGTGGAGGTTACCATTGGCATTGGGTGGGGGTACCACAATAGAATAGGTTTTGTCACTACCTCTGTTCTTTGGGATAAATGCCCCGCTCTGCTCCCACAAAGCGTAGATGTCGGCTTCGTAGGCCTTAGGCTCATACACTTTACTCAAACGCATAGTGGAAATAATACCACCAGCCATAAGATAAGGCTAATCTGTTATAAAAGCAGGTTCACGTGAAAATTAAACAAAATTTAACACAAGGTTCCTGATTAAACCCTCTGCAAAATCTACCGTAACTGTTCACTCTATTTTTTCGCTGCCTCGATGCTATGTCGAGTGGCCAACGTCTTGCGTGTTTATTTCCTTTATAACGTTAACAAAAGCACAAGCGTCTTGTCAACATTGACTTAAGCATAAGCGTATGATATAATACCCCTGTTATGTCAGATATCCACAACGCCGAATCAGAAAAAAATGCCGAAGTTCAGCCCACTGAATTAAAAGGCCTGTATGTCTTAGCGGATGATATCTTAGAAAACGCCCAGGTGCCATTTACGACGCTTGATCTTGGCCAAACCCCTCTGGGTACCCGACTTGTCCGGGTGAGTGGCCCCGATGGCGAATCAATTCAAATCGGTCAACATATTATTAATGAACAAACCACCACCGAAATTAAAACACTGACTACCGCTGACACCCGCAGTGGGGAAGGCTTTAGTGCCCATGACCGCACCTTAGAGATTGTCACCGTGCCAGACCCGGAGAGCACTGACGAGCACGCCACTAAGGTAGTGAGCTTTGACTACCATAAGGATATGGGTGTGTATGTAGATGGCAAGGGTGGCACTACCGACGATGTAGCGGCCGCCATGCTGGTGGATATTTTAAGGGGTGATCGACCCAACGATCCGGTTATGAAACATGGTCTGCCTACCACCGAAGAACTGCGAAAAGCTGGCGGCCGCATAGAAAACGCGCCGGTTTTTGATCGCGCCGAACTCTCGGAGATGACCAGTCTCTTACAACAAGCTGATCCGGCTACTCTACGGGTGATAACCGAAAATATCGACCGTGCCTCCAGCATGGAAGAACTTTTAAGTTAAGTTTAATCTAGTAAAACCTAACTACATTGATAAACCCGGCTCTATAGTCAGGCTATAGGGGTCGGCTTGGGGTTGTTTGTACTGGGCTTTAAAGCAGCCAAGGGTGGCTATCATGGCTCCATTATCGGTGCAGAGCTTAGGGTCGGTGTAGAGGGCAGGGAAGGGCAAACGGTCAGCTAGCTGGCGGCGCAACTCTGGACTGCTAGCGACTCCACCACCGATAATTACGGTTTTGGGCTTGAACTCATCAACAGCTTTGAGGGTCTTATCTACGACGGTTTCGATGGCTACACGTTGGAAGCTGGCGGCAATGTTGGCCTTCTGAGGCTCAGACAGTAGGGCAGCCAGGCCCGAGGATGGGAAGTCGTGACTTTTACCGCACTCAGCTTGAGCCAGCCTTAAAACAGCTGTTTTGAGCCCAGAAAAGCTGAAATCGTACGGTTTTGCCATATGCGCCTTTGGTAGATGGTAGGCAAAAGGGTCGCCCTCCAGGGCTTTTTTACTGACACTCGGCCCACCAGGGTAGGGAAGCCCCAGGATTTTAGCGACCTTATCAAAGGCTTCGCCGATAGCATCGTCCTGGGTTTGGCCAAGAAGGCTGTAATCAAAATGATCCTTAAAGAGCACCAGTTGACTGTGGCCACCACTGACAATAAGCCCCAGTACTGGAAATTTCGGTTGTTTAGCTGGCAGTTGGTAGCCGGGCAGGGAAGTCTGCGTTAAAAAGCTGGCATAAAGGTGTCCTTCGACGTGGTTGATGGCGTACAGAGGTTTATCTTTGGTGATAGCGAGCGTGCGGGCGGTCATAACTCCTATTAGCAGACTGCCACCCAGGCCTGCTCCATACGTTACGGCAATGCCGTCGATGCCATCCCAGGTACACTTTGCCGCATGCAGAGCCTGTTCGATAACAGGAGTGATTGCTTCGATGTGGCTACGGGCAGCGATTTCGGGCACAACACCCCCGTAGGCTATATGTAAATCCATACTAGAAAGCACGGCATTGGATAGTAAGATTTCTCCATCTTCTACCACTGCCGCAGCCGTCTCGTCGCAACTTGTCTCAATACCCAGAATTTTCACTTCAAAACCAGTATACTTGAGGGTGATGGGTTTTCGCACAATTGTTAAGAAGTTTATTCCGCAAAAATTATTCAAGCGTGTCGAGCCGTACGGTCACTTAGCCGAAGCGATTGTATTTAATGTGCTCAATGGTTTTCCGGGCCGTGGCCTCAAGGTTATAGGGGTGACAGGCACAAATGGCAAAACCACCACCGCGTTTTTGATTCACAAAATGCTGCAACAAAGCGGACACAAAACAGGCCTGATGACCACAGTTGCCTATGGGGCAGGTGATGATATTCGACCGCAGATTCATC
>CAZBRC010000021.1:0-14011 GCA_964494415.1 uncultured Candidatus Saccharibacteria bacterium | reverse complement strand
GCATCGCTCGGTGACAACACTTCGCTTATCGGTCATAGGTTGTTTTATCGCAACCGTTATTCTAATTGCGTTAAGCATTCAGTACGGCAATAATCATCCAGCTATTCGCTCCTTAGATTCTTCTGCCGACGTAAACCTAATGTGGTTACCGGCTGGATTATTCTCGCTTGGCCTATGGGCTGGCTTTTTGAGCGGATATGTAAAAATGAAAATTTCAGATTAAAAAGCAATCTAGATTCTTCCATCTACCCAACTCCTCCAGTAACACGTTCCAATTCGAATGCACTTGGGCTACCAAGAGTAAATAACAGATAGAGATTGGTTCCAAAACCAGTCTCATTTTATTACCACACAACAACCACCTCTGTTAAGTAGGTTCGGGTCTTTCTAGGTGTTTTGTTATACTTTGACCAATGGAAGAGCAATGGCAGTTATATAACGATGAGGCAAAACCACTAGTTGGCAAAGGGGCCACCAGAGATGATGTCTTTGGCAAGGGACTATTGCACGGTGCATCTCATGTTTGGATATGGAGAAATACTAAGTCAGGTCCAGAAGTATTACTCCAACGACGCTCTGCGAACAAACGCACCTGGCCAAATCTATTAGATATATCAGCTGCAGGCCATATTGACCTAGGCGAGACCGAAGAAGCAGCGGCTGTTAGGGAGACGGTGGAAGAGATTGGCCTAAATGTAAAATCAAGCGAGTTGAAACCATTCGGAAAGCATCGAACCCATATGGTGGCAGAAAGTGGAGCAATCGAAGAAGAATTCAGATGGCTCTACCTTTATGAGTTACGTGATGATAAACCACTTAAATTACAGGAATCTGAAGTATCGGCAATTGAGTGGATACCCCTAAATCAATTTATTAGAACTGTAATTCCTAACGATGGCAGATATGTCCCACAAGATGACGACTACTACCAGAT
Organism: uncultured Candidatus Saccharibacteria bacterium; assembly: GCA_964494415.1. GTDB lineage: Bacteria > Patescibacteriota > Saccharimonadia > Saccharimonadales > OMJO01 > CAZBRC01. The sequence continues at coordinate 13,077 of CAZBRC010000021.1, read as the reverse complement.
GGTCATCAAAGCCTTAGAAGATGTTAGTGGTTCAACTCCCCAATCGTAAGTATTTGCTATGATGTTGGGATGGATGAGAAATATCTTCAGAGGATTGGGTTTGACGGTAACCTTGAGGACAAACTATCAGAAATAATTGATGCTTTTAATCTTGGAAAGTATGAGCAACACAAAATTATTACTGTTGGGTATGAAGATTTTAATATTGAACTTATCACTGACACCGGCAAATACTTTGTAAAAATATTTGCAAACACACGTACCCAAGAAGACATAAACAGATATGTGGCGGTAATAGAAGAGGTGCTAAAGTGGGGTGTAAAGCACCCACAACTACTGGAGACAAATAAAAGAAAACGCCTATACAGGGATGTTACGGGCAAACTGCAGCTATTGGTCATGGAGTGGCTAGAAGGCAATTCGTTCTGGGACCTACACAGAAAGCCAACCGAGACTGAGCGTAAAGAGTTAGTAGGCGATGCGGCTCAGATAAACAAATCATCATTTAACCCACTATTTACTTACGATAGCTGGTCTATCAATAACTTTGCACAAGAGTTCAGGAAACACAAGGAAACACTGATAAATGAAGATAAATCCCTGGTTGAAAAGGCATTGATTGATTTTCAAACGATTGACCATAAATCACTCCCGCATGCACTAGTTCACGGAGATTTAATATCGACGAATGTTATGAACACCAGAAGTGGCCTATACTTAGTGGATTTTTCTGTAGCTAATTACTTACCTAGAATTCAGGAACTAGCAGTTTTACTAACCGACTTGTTGTTTGATTCGGATGATGCAGATAATGCAAAGAAGATGTATGAAGAAGCCAAAACAGAATACTACAAGCACATACAACTAACCGATAAAGAACTTGCCGTACTGCCAATTTACATAAAAGCAGCACACGCCATGCACATAATCCCGCCGTCTAGATTTATCGCAGATGGTGAAGACAATGACGAAAACAGATACTGGCTAAACCTTGGCCAAAAAGGCATAAGGCTAGGTATTTACTAATTTCGCCTCCTTCCACCAGGCCAATTCCGCAAGGATTAAGTTCCAATTCGAATGAACGTGGGCTACCAAGTTTTGTCTTCTGGAACCTCTTCGGAGGTTCTTTTGATATAGTTAGGATATGAAAAAAGGTACCCCAACCATTGCTATATTGGCCTCTGGTAGTGGTTCCACTGCTGAAGCATTCATTGAGGCAACAAGAGACGGGGTAGTATCGGCGGAAATCGGATTGGTTATCTGCAATAATACCCGCGAAAAAGCAGGCGTATATGATCGCGTGGCAAGACTTAATCATAAACACGGCTTAGCCATACCGGTACTTCGTATTAGTGGCGTAACTCATCCGGGTGGTTCTGGAGAGCGAGGAGAACAAACACTTGAAGAGTCCGAGGCAATAAGCGAAGAGGTTACACGAGTTGGTTGTGATCTTGTAACACTGATGGGCTATATGAAGAAAGTTAGGGGCGCACTGCTTGAAGATTATGGCTGGAGCTCGTGGATGCGCAGCTCTACTCAAGCTCGTCTGATCAACACGCACCCAGGTCCTTTACCTGAGACGCGGGGATTGCATGGCATTCATGTGCAAGAACGGGTCTTAGAGCTTGGAATGGATCATTCTGCACATACGGTTCATGTTGTTAGCGGGGGCTATGACGAGGGGCGGATAATAGATGAGGCCATCGTACCCGTGCACGCAGAAGACACAGCCGAGGAACTATTTCAACGAGTACAGCTTGTTGAAAAGTCCAATTTGCCACTGGTTATTCGAAGCGCGCTATATGACAGAGGGCACTACCAGGAGCACACAAGCTAGTTAAGACCTTACTTAATCTATCCCAGGTTACACAAAGGGTGTTGATACTAGAGTTTTAACAGAGGTAATCAGCCGCTGTTTGTTATACTGTAAAGATGAGCGACACAATCTTTGACAAAATAGTTCGTGGCGAAATGGAGGCGTTCAAGGTGTGGGAAGATGATGGCTACCTGGCCTTTCTTACACCGTTCCCGAACACGCCGGGCTTCACGGTGGTAATCCCTAAGACAAACCCAGGCGACTACGTGTTTAATCTGACAGATGATGAATATCAAAACTTCTTGCGGGCCACCAAAAAAGTTGCCAAGCTGCTCGAGACAGCCCTCGATGTTCCCAGGGTGGCATTAGTGTTTGAAGGCACCGGCGTGGCATATGTGCATGCCAAGCTAATTCCGCTGCATGGTGAGCTGGGCCATAAAACAGACCTGTGGAGTGACCACACCGAGTACCACGAAGAATATATAGGCTATCTCACGACCGCCGAAGGTCCAAAGATGCCAGATGAGCAACTCAAAAGTATTCAGAAAAAGATTATAGACGCCGCAACATCAGCCTAAATTGGGTTTGGCAGTAACTGGTCGGCCGGGCACGAGATTGTATGGTTTGTTTCTAGTGCGGCATCGAGGTTGGTTAAGTCTGTCAATGATATCGTACTTGTCTGACGGTACTGGACCGGCACCTCGACCATGCCAGCCCCCACATCTTTAGCATACTCAAGCACAGAAGCCAGGGTGTTGTTGGTTGATTGGATAACCGCTAACTGTCGCGTCTGGAAGTAGGGTGGTGGGTCACCGGCACAGATGATACCACCAACGACCTTTCGGTAATTCGATCCAGCTGGTCCTGCGGTGGCATTAAAGCCGTTATTTCCCATAACACAACGCTCCCCTAACACTTCACGACATTTCTTTTCCCATGCCAGCGAGAAGTCTACATTGAGTTTCTCAATCGTTTTGCCGGTCGAATCAGTGCCCTTGTAGCTTAGTGGGTTGATGGCTGTCTCGGTTCGTGTGGTCTTCCAGTGGGTATTATGTATGTTGATAGAATCGTTTAGACACTGTTGGTCGAGGGCGTCAGTTAGTCCAGCTCCGTAGAATGAAGCCATGTTATTACCTTCATCGAGGTTTTTAATAAACGGTTCGGCAAAAATAGTGCTACATAGTGAGTTCACGACGCCACCAACTGTCTGGTCTTTATCGTATTTAGCTGCCAACTTGCTCATCAAGCCGGAGTAAGCGTTCTTAACCCCAGTTGTCCAGTATTTTGGTGCGGTTCCAGAGAACTCTTCAAGTGTAGTTTTGTCGATATCATAAACAGTAAAGGGACCGCCCTCTAGGTTTTTAACCCACGTTGGTGAGTGGATACCTGCCAAGATACGGATTTTAATTCGCATATTGTTGGCTTTAGCTTCGGCAATGGCGTCATCTATCTTTGTTGTATCCAAATCTGCGCTGCCACTTGGCTGTAGTTGGTTCCATTTTAGTAACAACACAAAATTATTAACCATGCCCCGATGGGTAGCCGGTACTTGTAGGTTCTGTTTTGAAGGGTCAATACCGGTGTTGTAGGCGTCGCGGTCAACCACGCCTCTTATTTGCGGCTTAACTTGGTTCAGGGTAACAGTAATACTATTAGTCCCACTATTATTAAATGCGTCGTACGCCACAGTCTTGATAGTGTGCTGGCCATTAGCCACATTAGCCGTGTCCCACTCTATGATAAACGGACTGGCGGTTAACGATGATACCAGATTGCCGTCAACAAAGAACTGTACGTTGGTAACGCCGACGTTGTCTGTGGCTGTGGCAGTAATGTCTGTGGTTCCGGTCAATTGCGCATTATTTGTCGGTGAGCTAATAGAGACGGTAGGGGCTTGGGTATCAGCTGGCGGCGGCGGCGGAAGATCGTTGAGCAGGGTTAGTGTGTCTAACATAACCCATCGTGTACAGCTTGACTTAGAGTAGGGGTTTGTTAAATTAGCTGAGATTTGGTGGACTCCGGCATCGACAGTAATGACACCAGTGTACTCAGCCCAGACGTCATTATTAGAGCTGATGGTTGTCTTAAAAACACTTTTATTATCTATAACAATCGAAACTTCTGGTATTCCACCACAACGGTTTCCCTTAGCACGCAACACCAGTTGGGTGGCTTGTTGAGAGGTGGAAACGGTGGTTTTTGCAGGATCGGCTGTGGTTAACTTTAATGCTTTCTTCCCGCTGGCGTTTTTGGCGGTAACAACGGTGCCGGACCCAACCATAGAGTCGGCTTCAATAGTAGCGACGGTAGTGGCGGCAAAGCTACGAAATACAATTAGTCCGCCGACGAGCCCAAACAGAGCAACGAAAACTAAGAATTTAGACTTGCTATTCCTACCTACGAAACCGGAAATTGCGCTGAAACGATTTTTTGATGGTTTTTGTGCTGGATTCATAATGGCTTTATTTTTGCCTTTTATGATAATGTTTGTTCTTAATATTACCTTAAGTGAAAATATACCACAAACAATACATTTTTGCTAATACTCTAAAATATGTAATGCTCACGCTTGCATTCTGAAAATAAAAGCCTATAACTAGTGCAAATGACTGAAATAGATTGTGCCAGCCCAGACTGGGATGATGGCGGACAGCCCGATGCTATCAAGCTGGACGATGTGGAGCGCTCACTCCATGAAGCCGGTCGAACCGAACTCGGTATTCACCCACCAGTACATATCCAGCACTATGGGCAAATCTTAGGGGGTGAACTGGCCGATGAAGCCAAGATTGCCCTTAGCAAAATGGGAATTGATGATGATTTTGCTAACCGTATCGTCAACAGAATAGCTACCGTTGTCGGTTTTAGGCATTTTGTAAACGCCATGGACTTTGGTTATGCCCAGCGTGTACTCGAAGAACGTGCCGGACTACCAGAGCTTACCGAATCACACCGAACCTAGTTTTTGTCAGCAGGCTCTAAAAAGTGAAACCTTATATCAGGTGCGTTGGCCGATACCTTTAAAAACGCTTCGTATCAGGTGGGCGCCGGTCTTGGCCTTTTCGGCAAAAGACTCTACCTTTTGGAATTTCTTTTCGACGTCGTCGATGGCTCGGCTAATTTTTGATTTAATAACCAGCACGGTTACTAACAGGGCAATAAATAACAGGAACATTAAAGACATATAAACGATACCCATCACATAAAAGACAGTTTGCAAGTCGGTGTTCATTATCGGTCTGCTTTATTTAAGGCATCACTCGCTCGTTTGCCAGCGCTGTCTATCAGGGATTTTGATTTATCAGCGGCTTCGTCCACCTTAGTGGCCAACCGACGCTGCTGAGTGGTAAGTTGATCCTTAGTTTTCCGCTTGGCGCGTTCGGCTCTCGAAAAAAGCTCCTCACGAAGTTCTTCGCCGCTTTTTGGGGCGCTTAACATACCAGCCACCACGCCAACAGCCGCTCCCAATACCATGCCCAGTGCTAAATAAGCTGATCGGTCCGTTCTGTCGTATTGCGACATAGTCTCATCCTTTCTTATAGGGTTTTACCCTGCAATAGGGTATCGACTTGCCGAATTTTTAGATATGAAAATTATCACAGACAAACTGTCTACTGACTGCCTACACACCTACTGTTATGGTATGCTTATGGTTAAGAAGGAGCGGGGTAGGTTATCAGCCATGGTGGCAAGGGTACGAGAACATGGGGTAAGGTGTATCCTCGGAGCAAGCGCTATTTTGAGCGCTGCTATCCTATTGTTATCGAGTGGTGTAGCCTATGCATTTACGCCAATAGCTGTGGTGTATCCAACCACGGCACCTTATTTGAGTGGAATTGCTCAGGGTCCGGATGGTAATATCTGGTACTCTAGCAGAAGTGGTGGAGGTAGAGTGGGTAAACTAAGCCCTTCCGGAACCGTGACCGAATACACTCCACCAAGTACAGACGACACGCCAGACATTGTGGCTGGCCCGGACGGCAACATGTGGTTTGTCGAATATAACACCGACAAGATTGGTAAGATAACACCGAGTGGCACTATTACTGAATATAGCGTTCTGAGCACAGGCGCTTCATTGTATCGGATTACTGTTGGGCCAGATAATAACTTGTGGTTTGTAGAAAACGGTGCAAATAAGATAGGTAAAATTACGACTGGTGGGGTAGTTACGGAGTATGATATTCCGACAGGCAGCTCTAACCCGCAAGGCATCACGACCGGCCCAGATGGTAATCTCTGGTTTACAGAAACGAGTGGCGGTAAAATCGGCAAGATAACGCCGACGGGCACTTTTACGGAGTACACTATTCCTGGCTCAATTGCGCCCGGTGATATTGTGGTCGGCCCCGACGGTAACCTGTGGTTTGGTGCTTACCAGAACAAAATCGGCAGGATTACAACAAGTGGTTCAGTAACACTGTACGACACGTCTGCTCCTACTTTCGGTTTAGTTATAGGGCCCGATGAGCAAGTGTGGTTTGCTTTACTGACGGGGTCAAATAATCTAGGCACCGTTAGTTCAAGTGGCCTGGTTACTGAATATCCGCTCACGGGTGATCCCTACACTTTTCAAATGGCACGAGGCGATGACAATAACCTATACATGTCTGCTTACGAATCAAGTGGCAAAGTTGTTAAAGTTGTCTTTCCAACAAAACCCGGTCTATCCGCTAACAAAGCTACTGTGGTTGCAGCGGGCAGTAGTGTAGTGGTGGACTTGCTAGCGGGTGTGGCCAACAGTCCTGATCCAACAACGCTATCAATTGTGAGTGGACCGAGCCACGGCTCGGCTGTTGTAGCCTCAGGGTCAGTTACATATACGCCAACCTCTGGATACGTTGGTGCTGATAGCTTGATATACAAAGTGTGCTCTAGTGAACTACAAACAATGTGCTCCCAAGCTGTCTTGGGTATTAGCATCACGATTGGTGTTCCAAGCACGGGGTATGGTCGATCATCCAGCGCACTGAGCCAAACCACGGCAAGGCTCACGCTAACAACCGCCTTTTGCCTCGTTAGTATTGTGGGTTATCGTCGCTACAAGCGCCACCAACAGGCAAAACGCTTATTCTAATATCACGATAACTTGTTATTATTAGGCATATGAAATTTACTGCTAAAATCGCCCGCGAAAATAGCTTGCAGCCACTTTTGGTGATTTTTGCCGTTATCCTACTGCCAGTTGTTTTTTCGACTCACATGAGCGCAGCTCCGTTTATACATGCCATCGCACCCGACCTAGGTAGTCAGCAAACCAGGCTGGTGCAACTGATCGTATCGTTAGTTTTGATTGGTATCGGTGTATTTGTGTGGCGGTTTGGCTCTAAAAAGGCTGTGCTTCGAGCACTGCTCGCCTACACGGTTTTATCTACACTTATTTTAGGGACGTCCTTGCTCTTTCTTGTCATTCATTTACAGTCCTATGGTTCTGCCCAGGCGATTATGCTGATGAAAGATGGTTTGGTTATCTGGTGGATGACCGCCCTGACGTTTTCGCTCTGGTATTGGTTACTCGACTCCGGTTGGGCAGAAAGTATGGGAATGCGTGACACAGTACGCCAAGACTTTGTATTTGCCCAGCAAGTCAATGACTTTCGTGGTTGGGAAGGCTGGAAGCCAAACTTTGTGGAGTATATGTACTTAGGCTTCAATACCAACACAGCGTTTAGCCCGACTGATGTAGCGCCACTCTCTCACCGAGCCAAAATTTTAATGATGCTGCAATCTACCCTGGCCCTCGTAATTGTCGGCACAGTTGTTGCCAGGGCCGTCAATATCTTAGCCGGGTAGAATCCAGCGCTATTTTGGGCGACTAAACGAGCACTACTGCTATAATATGGCTGTCAATACAGATTAAACAGGAGGACACATGAGAGGACCTATCGATTATATTATTGTCGGGTTTGAAGGCAATACGTTTAATGGTGATATTTTGAAAGCCCTAACTGAGGCTATCGACAAGGGCGTGATTGCGTTAGTAGCACTGGCGTTTATTAGCAAAGATCAAGAGGGGAACGTCACAAAGCTTGATGTTGCCGAACTTGGTGATGAGTACGCAGTTGAGTTTAGTCAAAAGTATGTCCAAGCCGGTGACCAAGTTACTGCGGACGATATTGATGAAATGGCAGACTTGCTCGAGAACAACACCTCTGCCGGTTTGCTCGTTGTTGAGCAAGTCTGGGCAAAGCCGCTCAAAAAAGCGTTGATCGATGCAAACGGTGTCTTGGTTGCCGAAGGGCGCATTCACCCAGAGGCCGCCGCCGAATTAGAAAGTAAGGAGGACTAAATCATGCCAGGATTATTACGAGGAATGGCCCGAACCGCTGCTATCGCCGGTACGGCAACTGCGGTATCAAACCGTGTATCACGCCGCCAGGCCGAACGCTGGTACGGTGACGAACAGCAAACACAGGCACAGGCAGCTCCAGCGGCTGCTCCGGCTCCTGCCGATGACATGACAGCTGAGTTGCAACAACTCGCTCAACTTAAAGACCAGGGAATTCTTACCCCGGAAGAGTTTGACGCCAAGAAGAAGCAAATACTCGGTATTTAGTTACGTCTTTATGGCAGTCAATAACGCTCCTCGACCGCGAGGGGCGTTATTTATAGGCGAGCACAGGTCAACGAAGACCAGGGTAGGGCAGCCTGCGCCTTAACTAGTTCACCGGATTTCTTTAGGTTCCAGTTGGCGTCGTAGATTCCAAAAGTGAGTTCGGCTGCATTGGTGGATGATTCACCGTCACGAATGGTGTGCCAGAAGGCGAGGTCGATTGGGATGCCACCACCCCGTAGTAATGCAAGGCCGCAAAGGTAATCCTGATATAACTGTTGTTGCGTCGCGGGCGTAAATGGTTTGCCGGTGTATTCGTTCGTACCGTTGCCACTTGGGCCACCTAATTCCGTGATTATGACTGGATGGTCAAAACCCTTTTGTTTAGCAACCTTGTAAAGATCTTGGGTTTGTAGGAAAGTGTTGTACGGTTTGCCGGTGTCGTATTCGCATTTCAGGGGGCTGTCACAGTTATAGGCATAGGCATGATGGCCAATACGGTTTGCCTTGGTTTTGAATTGTCCGTTTGAGGCGTCAAGGAGTTTGCCAAGTGCTTGTTGCGGCAAATCTGGCGAGGATTCTGGCGAATAGCCGGAGTTCAAGATAGGTATAGTTGCCGATTTGTCACGAATTGCTTGAGTAGTTACATCAGAAAGCAATGCTTGCAAACTGTAGTTGCCATTGGGTTTTGGCACCCAAAACGGCTCGTGATTCCACTCGTTGCCAATTTCAATGGCATCGACACCACGATCTACCCAACTAGCACACCACTGGGCGAAAGGAAACACATCAGATGAGCTATAGGTGTGTTTACCGTTTACGGTCTGCTGGCAGGTCTCAATGACCTTTATACCCTTGCTGTGGGCATAATCGATAAGACTGTAGTCAAAACTCCAGCCGCGTTCTGAAGAGAATTTTATCCACTTAAGTCCCAGTGACTTAACCTTGTCAATATTGGTACGGTTAATTTCACCACTGATGCCCATGTGGTCACCCCAAGTTTCTGTAACCTGGTTACTCTGCTTATTAAACTGGATGTAGCCATTGTTGCTTGCCCCTGAGTCGGTCCCGTTAGTTGCGGGAAACGCTACGCTGCCTTTTTCTGGTTCGAACGAGACGGCAGGAGTGGCTGCCCGTGATTGCATCAACAAATATAAACCGCTCACAGCAAATAGCAGTACAAACAGAACGATGACAGATTTACGTTTATTGGCTTTTATATATTGCACAGGGCGATAGTTTCGCTGGGTTTTAGACATTTTTAATATTGCTTACCCTTATACAATACCATATTTTAGGTATAACAAGGCGCTCTGTTCATTTATGTCGCAAACAGGTACCATACAACTAGATGAAGGACCCAATACAACACAAGGTTGACCAGTTTTTTAAAAGCTTCCCAAAGCGTACGTACAGTAAGGGCCAGACGCTGATTTTTGCTGGCGAAAACCCGGAATATATTTATTACTTAGTTAAGGGTCGGGTGATTCAGCACGACATTTCGTACAAGGGTGACGAAGTAATTGTGAATGTCTTTAAACCGGGGGCTTTCTTTCCGATGTCCTGGGCATTAACACAAGAGCCAAACAACTACTTTTTTAAGACTGACGAAGCCTGTGAGGTGCATATTGCCAATATTCAGGCGACCGTTGAGTTTGTTAAGGCCAATCCTGATGTATTACTCGACCTAACCTCTCGCCTGTATAGGGGTATGGACGCCTTATTGGGACGTATTGTTCACCTAATGTCGGGCACTGCCCAGAGTCGTTTGCTATATGAGCTTATTATCGAAAGCCGTCGCTTTGGCACCGAAACTGACGACCATCAATTTATTCTCTCATCCAACGAAACCGACCTAGCTGGCAGAACCGGTCTAACCCGCGAAACTGTCAGCCGAGAAATGCATAAACTGAAAGGCATGGGCCTGCTAACAGTTGACGGCAGGGGCATTGTGATTACTAACATGCCTGCCCTGCAAAAGAAGCATCAGAGCTTGCTGTGATTCAAATCACAGGCTTTTTGTTATAAGCGTCAACGACTCCTCCGCTAAAAAGGTTTTAAATAGGTATCGGGAGGAAAAGATCATGTACGCACTTCCACGGACTAATCATCTACGGCGGGGCCTGCTGGTCAATAAAGACCGCGAGGCTCTAATGAAGAAAGCAAAACCGACACCAACCAAGCACGCAACCAGAGTTAAGGATGAGCTTCGACGGCTGGGAATGAGCCGTTATGGCCTTTGGAAACTAGAAGCTCGCTATCTGCCGCACATTATCCACGCCGATGAGCATCTTCGCGGCATCGTGTACGGTCACCACATTGAGGGCTCAGCCCTGTTGGTGGCTACCGATCGACGTATCATTTATCTTGACCGAAAACCCCTGTTTATGAACCAAGATGAGGTTACCTATGACGTGGTTAGTGGTGTCAGCTACTCTTTTGCCGGTGCCGAAGCCACTGTTACCCTCCACACACGCGTTAAAGACTACACACTGAGGACATATAACAAAAAGACCGCCGAAGGCTTTATCGAGTTTATCGAAAGGCATTGCCTAGAAAGTCAGGAAATTAGCCGCTTAGACACGCCAGTCTCCTGGTAAGCATCTCTGTTAGTAACTGTTCAGGAATCTCTCAAACTCCTGGGTTACAGTAGGGCTACTATCCAAAACGGATAGCGTAGATCTACGAACAGTAAGAACGTAAGGAGGCACTATTAAAAAATCACTCATGATAGCTTCGGCTGTTACGGCTATTGGCCTGGCCGCCGCCGTCGGTACTGGCGTCGTGTCAGCCCAAACGCAGTCGTCGGGCTCGGGTTTGGTTGACAAGATTGCCCAGAAGTTCAATCTTAACAAAGCAGATGTGCAGGCAGTGTTCGATCAAAATCACAAAGACCACGAGGCACAGCGTCAGCATGACATGAAGTCCAAGCTTGATCAAGCCGTCAAGGACGGTAAACTCACGCAGGATCAAGAGGACAAGTTGATTGCTAAGTTCAAAGAGATGGACAGCTATCGGGATAGTCTTAAAGATAAGACCGAAGACGAACGCCACACAGCGATGAAGACGAAAATGGATGAATTTAAGCAATGGCTGAAGGACAATAATATCTCGGAAGATTTGGTACGTCCGAATGGTCCGCACGGTCATGGTGGTCCACGAGGGGAAGGGGGTATGCCGCCGCAGTAGGCAGAATATAAGAGGGAAGATACATGCAGAGAGCTGTCGGTTGACCGGCAGCTCTTTTATTAAAGGGCGTGATGCAGGGGTTAATAGCATAAGCTTATTGACAAACAGCCAAACATAATGTATAATGCTTATTGTTACTTCGAAGAAACAAAAACTGTAAACAAAATTAAAAAAGGGCACCAGTTGTGAAGTACGAACTATTACCAACTACCGACAAGGCTATTTTAGAAATAGACTCCATTTTACGCGGTACGCAAACCAAACATTAAATGATTGATTCTTGAGTACCACGCCAAAACGTGAGTAATTAAAAGAGCTTCCTTGGACACCCAAGGAAGCTCATTTTTGCGAGTGTTTCTTTTACTTAAGCACTATAGACCAAGCCTGCTCGGCATGCAACCATAACCTACCGGCTGTGCGCCATGCACTGGAATCTACCCCTGATATATGCTATATTCACCAGGTTCGTAGTTGTTATTTATACGGCCTTGCAACACCGACAGGGTGTAATCAGGCGAAGATGCAGCGAACAATCGATGTGGCAGGGTAGCTCAGATGGTTAGAGCGCAGGACTCATAAGCCTGAGGTCGCGAGTTCGATCCTCGCCCCTGCTACCACAACCTTTATAATAAGTATGTAGTTAGAAGGGCACCACTATTTACTACGTCGCAGTTAATGCTGGTTCATCAAGCGTCAAATTGGCGCTATTTGATGCCGAGTCTCTTCAGCAGGTTGGCACAGCCCAAGTTTCGGGCATTGGTTTTGACAATACATTTTTGGGAGTTAGCGGGTTTGAGGCACCGGGCAAGACGTCGCTTGGTAAGCTGTCGTATAAAGAAGCCGTCGATAAGCTGTTGGATTGGTTTGCCGACAATGTGCCAACTGACTCCGTAACAGGAGTGGGACACCGCTTAGTTCATGGCGGTCCACAGTATCAGCAGTCTGTCCGGCTGACCCCCAAAGTTCTGGCAGACATACAAAAGCTCGAGGCGTTTGACCCAGAACACTTGCCCGGTGCCTTAGAGTTAGTCAAGCAACTTAGCAAACAGTTTCCTGACGCAGTCCAGGTGGCTTGCTTTGATACTAGTTTTCATAAAGATTTGCCGGCGGCATCCAGACGCTTGCCGCTGCCGAGCGCCTACGACAAGCAAGGTATTCGCCGCTATGGTTTTCATGGCTTGTCGTGCGCCTACATTATGCAGCGTCTGGATGCCGCCGCAGCCGACAGTCGCGTTATTATTGCTCACCTTGGGAACGGCTCGAGCCTCACAGCTGTTAATAAAGGTGTATCGGTCGATACTACCATGAGCTTTACGCCTAACAGTGGTATCCCGATGAGTACTCGCTCTGGTGACCTCGACCCGGGGTTGATTGCCTACATTATGCAAACCGAATCTTTATCGCCACAAAAACTTAGTTATATAACTGGCTTTCAGTCGGGGCTGTTAGGTATTTCGGAAACAACCGCCGACATGGAACGTCTCTTACAAATAGAAAATCACGATAAACGAGCTGCCGA
>CAZBRC010000020.1:0-14884 GCA_964494415.1 uncultured Candidatus Saccharibacteria bacterium | reverse complement strand
AACCTTAACCTCAACAGACGTCGTCGGTTACACCCTCTATATCCGGGCTGTCAGTAACACCAGTATGACCAATGGAGCTGCTTCTCTACCGGCTAGTGCAAACGGCACGCCAGCAGCCTTGGCAACTAATACGTGGGGTTATAACACTGATGCATCCAACAACTTCGCCGGGATCACCTTGAGTGATGTGCTTATTAAAACCGCGACTGGACCATTTAGCGCTGGTGACCAAACAACCATTACCTATGGTGTTAAGGTTGATAACAGTAAGCCGGCCGGTAGCTATGCTACAACCGTAATGTACACCGCCGCACCACAAACCGATTAGGTCAGTTTTTTGATTCTCGTTTTATAGCACGTAGCTTATGGAAGCGACGCCACTCCCAATACAGCCACCCAGCCAGTAGCGGTACTGCCAGAAACAGCCATGGTGGCAAAAACAAGACGTAGCGAGTTTGGACCTCTTTACCGCCCTGGATAGGAGCGTAGGTGACTTGAAACTTGTACAACGCCGGAATATTAGCTAGTTTAATTCGCTGAGTGAGGCGCCGCGACGTTGATGGTAAGGTTAGAGCCTCAGACTGATCAATCAGTACAGTTTTACCAAACGGCAACGACTGTTGGGTGATGCCAAGGCGAGCCCGGCTGTGCGTGTTGCCACTATTGGCCAAACTTGCCTCCAGTTCAACATCGCGGCTGGTACTAAACCAGGGGATATCGACTGAAATCAGGTGAGTCTGTCGGCTGATAGCGCCATTGACTTCTAAATAAACCAGTGAGGCCACCCGGTGGATTTCTTTAATGTCACTGCCCGACCCACCGTCGACGGTCGATACCAGGGCAAAATAGTGGCCGCCGGGCGAGGCATCAATCGGCACGGCAATACTGTAGGCAATTTCTCGAGATTCCTGTTTGGCCAGCACCACGTTATCTGCCGCAAATCGCACCCACCTGGCCTCTTTTTCGGCTACAAACGCATAATCGTAATTATCGTTCACCGTCTTAAAGTTCTCTACACTTAACGTGACGTGAATTTCGCCGTCTGATTTATTAGTCAACGTCAGCTTACCAGCACTACTAGAGCCAGGGTTCTGGACAGGATACGATCGTAAAGGTGAAACGCGCAAACTGGCGACTGTCTCTTTGGCCACGCCACTACCGCTAGCAGAGAATATAATAGTGGCAACTAAGCCCAAGGCTAGTAGTGCGCGTTTAGCTCGAAACATTACTTCTTAACAAGCAACACTTGTATGTCGGTCACCACATTTATGTAGTGTTTAATCGCAAACGCCCGGGCTTCCTCACTACGATTTTGCCAGGCGCTATCTAATAAGTATCCGTATGTGAAGTCAAAGTCACATGTCACTGGGTAATGCGATAGCTTGTTATCTTCGCGCCACTTCTTGTTGAGATACAAAAAGCTGGCCTCAGAAATAGCTCGTTGGTGGGTGGGGTCTTGCCAGGCCCGCATGCTGGAGTAATAGGGGCAAACAATTCGAGCAAAACCCTTGGTTGGGATGTTGGGGTTGGCTGGGTCAAACTCAGCAGGTTTTAAAATGCGATAAATCTCATCAAAAAACTTAAAAAACGGATCATGGCGGCTGTCACCATGCGGGATGTGTTCAACAAAGTTGGAACACTCAATTTCATCCACGGAGTTATCAGCAAACTGTTTCCACGGAAACGTAAGCAAGTCCTGTACGAAAGCTGTGGATTTGGTCTTAACAATATCTACACCCAAAAATCCTTCGGGCACATTGTCGCCTCCACCCAATGACAGTTTGAGAACTTTTGGTTTGCTTTTTGCCTTGGTCATACTACTCCTTACCACATTATCTGATTACCGGCATCGTAATGACCCACCTTCACACGAGCATCACAACAAAACTTGTAACCCAATTCACCAGCTTTTTGGAAAAACCATAGGTCCTGTGTAAATACTTGGGCCCCCTGACCTGGCACAACTTCTTGCTTGGTTTTGAACCAATTGCCATAATCAAACCGGTCGTCTTTAAACATCTCCATGCGAAACAGCGTAAAACCCATGCCTAAGCCATTGCAGGCTGTAATTGTATCAGGCGTCGGCACTTGAGGAATAAAATTGCGTGGCATCACGGCTGGATCGCCATAGCACATTGGCTGGCCAGACTCGCCTTTTGTCCAGTACAAACCCCCTACGGCATCGTAGTCATCAATGGATTCGTACAGCTTTACCAGACCATCGGCTGGCGGGGCGTTGTCTTCTTCTAAAGTTAAAATGAACTTAAATTTGCTCAACTCCGGGTTTTCTAAAATCATTTTAATGACGGCATTATAGGCTTCGCCGACTTCCATGCCTTCCATAAAAAGCGGGCCAATCACCTTTTGATTCATGGGTCGAATCAACCCCTGCCAGCTCTGGACGATGCGCGCTGGAATCTGCCCTCGGGTGGGGCAAACAATAATCGTCGATAAATCGCGATAGGTTTTGGCTTTTTCTAAACGCGCCACGTAGTCGTTGGCGTTATGGACTCCCACATTATCCGGAACCAGAATTTGGGGTTTTGTCACGCTAGAAAGTTCCTGAATATCGGTTATTAAGGATTACATGGGGCATGAATATAGCGGTGGCGTTATTACGGTTAACTTGGTTCGAGCTAATTACACTGGGAAACGCAGTGGTAGAAGCACTATACATGGCATTCCAATAATTACCCTGGGCAAGGGAAGTGTTGGTGGCTAAAGAAGTACCGATTGATCCACTTCGCTGGGCTGACAACATATAGTTTTGGCCGATGTATGAAAGTGGCGGGCCGTAATTACTTGACCTGAACATAATCCCAAATACATATTCTGCGTTTTCAGAGAAAACCGGCGCCGATGACCACTGAGATGACACAAATGAAAGCCATCGTGGGCCATGATACATTGAGGTATTTCCGGTGGCAGCTCCAGCTGTCCACGACGTTGTGGCCGAGTTAATTAGAGACAGGTTAGTATTGTTGTCAGAATAAATACCTATACTTGCTGAGACAGTATGCGAACTGGATAATGATGTAGCGGTCATGTTAGCAGTCATGTTTACCAAAAAAGTATTTGCGGTTATATTGGCGGCGAACTTGTCATTCTCTTGGTTCAACCGTTGGAGCATTAACGTTGCGTTGGCGGTTGCCAGTGAGGCGCTCGTCCCACGGTCCATGTTCTGGTAAAAGTCATTCGTGTGGGCTGCCCCGCCGCCACTCGGTGCAGACATTGTTACGGTGGAGCCGGTCAGCCCCATAGTTACGTTGCCGGATCCGTTGGTATTTCCCGCCCAGAGTATATCCATCGTGGAGTTTGCAGTTGAATTTGAAAAAAGGGCTTCGTTAAATCCATCACCAGCACCGCCGCCATTAGCCGCAGAAATAGTTACGGCATTGCCGTTTTGCGAGAGGGTAATGTTGTTACCACCGGCTAGGGTCAGAGTCCCGGAAGAAATTTGCACATAACCAGCCCCAGCTGAGGTCGAATTTCCCGCTAAAGTGAAGTTGTGTACGTTTTGTGTTTGGACGGATTGGTTCGCTGCCGAAACAGTGATGGTGGCCGATGAGGCATTAATGCTCTGGCTGAGCGTAACGTTATTGCCGCCGGCTAACGCAAACTGCAGGGCGCTACCAGTAACCACTCCTGACGTACCGACTGAATTACCAAGGTTACTTATGCCTAAGGTGTTCGTACCGGCTGCCCCGCCCCCAGCATTGGCGCCAGAAATGGTGATCGCATTGCCGGCTTGCGACAAGGTAATGTTATTACCGCCAGCAAGCGTGAGGGTGCCGGTAGAAACTAGTGCGCCGGCACCAGCCGTGTTACCACCGATTGTGGCATTAATGCGTCCACCGTTGATAGGAGGTAAATACGTCATAAGCTCAGATTATATACCAGTTACTGCCATCAGAGACCAGCGTTAAAGAAGTGTATTGGGCAGTTAACGTTTGACTGGTAGCACCGTCGATAGTATCACTGCCAGAGCGAGCGACTGAAACGGTATTGCCGCTACCATCAACTCGTTTTACATAAAAGCGGTAGCCACTCGTCGACGAAGCCGTTGGCAATGTGATGGTCACATTACCAGAAGTAGCATCAGCCATGATGACCGTGTCGTTAGAAGTAATGGTATAGTTGGTTGTTTTAGAAGCTGTCGCAAAAATCACCTGGCGCCAGGCGGGGACGCCACTGGCCACGCTTAACACCTGGTTATTGCTCCCTACCCCTAGCCGTATAAAGTTGCCACTGGAGTCGCGGTAGTATAAGTCACCGGTGGCGCCAGATGCATCATCAAAGGCGGCCACAACCTTGCGTGTCGTGCTGGTTGTTTGCGTAAAGTAGAGGCGGTCATTATTAAATTCAACTGCACCAGCTTCGGGACTCGATAACAGGGTGCCGGAGGTGAACTTGAGTGGTGCCGTACCAGCCGAAGCCGTACCAGCACGAACAGTTATAGTTTTGTGGCCGCCATTTGCCGCATTATCAGATCCATCGTCATAATGTTCCTTCTTAAGGAACTCGTTAATAATGTCACCCCATTGGCCATCATCGCCATCTACTACCGGCAAACGTTGTGGTACGGGCATGGTTATTTACCGAACCTTCCATTACCCCATCCACGGTGCGCGCGTGGGTTTTGTCTGTACGGTTCGGGGTTAATTAAGCGAGATATGAAGCCACTGACCCCGACAACACTCAAGAACACCAGTAGCATGTGTCGCAAAAACTGGCGTCGTGACATCTCTTTTTGGAGCAGTTCTTCGATATTTTTATGCAATACGCATTCCCCTTAAAACCTTAAGCTATTTATACCAAGTGGCGGCTCAGAGGTCAATAAATTGAGGAATTGCTCAGTTTTTTAAAGATTGCATTGGATGACAGCGCACCACATACTTGCCTGTGGCAGCATGAAGTTGAACTTCGTACACCATAATTCCATCGGGTTTGTTGGGTCCAAGGCATGGCCGCACAAGACGCAGTGACGAGCCTTCTCGCAGTGCTTTGGCGTGCTTTTTAATCTGACGTTCGTTATCGTCCCCTACTATCTCGAATAGAGATTTGCCCGCAACGTCTACCTCTAACATTTCTTTGGCGTTTGGTGACGCAAAGCCAATGCTACCTTTTTTATCGGCCACAATGACTGCTTCGGTCATCGTATCGGCAATAGCATTGAAGTCTTCGGTGACTTCTGCCAGGTGCTTTTCTCGGTTTAACTCTGGTGTGATATGTTCCGAAATAGCAACAATCAGGGAACACTCACCAAGGGCATTCAATACCGGGACTAAGCGAGTCGAATACGCTTCTTTGCCAATAGGCACATTACTCCAGTGCTCAAACTCGACACTTTTACGGGTGCGGACGACTTTTTCGTACTGCTTCACCATTGCTTTATACCCTTGGGGTGAGGCAAACTCAGACACCAGTTTCCCCACAATATCAGGTGTGTATCCGGACGTTTCCATTGCCGCTTTATTAACCAGTACTGTCCGATAATTATTGTTAGGCTCAACGCGAATAAAGATAATCGCTTCTCTGACGTTTTCAAAAACCTCGTCGAGGTAATTCATAAAGTTCATAGTATTAGGCATAGCGTTGATTATATCTTAAAATATGTAGTCATGATGCAGTGGAAAAAACAAACTTCACAAAGGTGAGTTATGGCTCGTAGTTACCAGACTTCTCGTACTCATCCACAACAAACACGCGGCAAGGAGACGGTGCGCTCAATCCTGTCAGCAGCGACAGTTTTGTTTGACGAACACGGCGTATCACAAGTCTCGACCAATCAGATAGCCGAAAAGGCCGGCGTACCAGTTGGTACCATCTACCGCTACTTTAACGACAAGCCAGCTATCATCCAAAGTCTGCTTGAACTTTATGTAGAAGATACGCGTGCTATCCTAGTCAACCTGACCGAATTGCCCTTGTTCACCCCAGCCAGCTGGGAATAACTCATCACGGTTTTATTGCATAGTTGGGCTGAGTACCACCGCATCAACCGGCCGCAGGCATTTATAAATCACTTGCGGGCGATGCCCGACTATTTGAATAGCGGTAGAACTATCATGCACCAAAATGTGCCGTTTTTTTGTGAAATGCTCAACCATCGTTGGCAATCGGTGCCCGGTCGCAAACCCATTCCTGCTTTTCCGGATGCTGTCTTGTGCATGGAAACGTGTTTGATTGCCGTAAATCGTTCAACCCTGATTCCAGATGAGCAAGCCGACGACTATATCAATAGCGCGGCCCTATTAATTAGCAGTTACCTCCAACAGAAATACCCACTACAGCCACCCGAGGTCTATGAAAGTCCCGCAAAAACTCCTAAAAAGAAAACAAAAAACCCCACCAAACGGTGAGGCACTTTGTTGGTGACCCCGGCGGGATTCGAACCCGCGATCTTCTGGATGAGAACCAGATATCCTAAACCGCTAGACGACGGGGCCGCGGGCTGGTTTTTACACTGTCGCGCAACTGACCGATACTACCATAACAGAGGCCAAAATTGAAGACCCCTCACGAGGAGGGGTCTTCAAAAGGTGTCGCTTGGCGTCACGTTGAGCGGTCAGTCATTGCTCAGTTCTGTAGTTAGCCTAGCACAATTTTGACAATCGCGCCAGTGCTTATCCACAGTAATGTTTGAGCAAGGGCTTAGCTGTAACGGCGAGCCAAGACGAATCGGTAGGCAACTGCGGCTGCAAATGTGACAGCGGCAAACATACCAATGACGTCACCGGCACCAGTCTTTGGCAACTCACCAGGTTGGTTAGGTTGCCCAGGCTGACATGCTGGTTGCGCAACTACTACTTGGGCAGCGTCGTGAATTGGACTAAAGCCCTGAGGAGTAGCGTAGGCAGTGTTAACAAGTGTACTTGTCTTACACTTCAAAGCGTCGGTGTCATTCACCTTGGTCTTGAAGGCAATTATCGAATTAATACCAGGGTTTACTTTACCGATATTAATGTTGATTTGTGTACCATTGTTTTGGACTGCGTCGTTACCATATACGTAACCATTCGGGTAGTTACCGTCAATGCGCTTAACTGAACCAGGTACAACTGTTACGTTAGCTGGCAGTTGGTCAAGGATAACAACGTTATCCAACTGGGTGCGACCGACGTTATCGAACTCGATTTTCCATTCAACGATCTGACCGGGCTTAACGTCTAGACTTTCTTTCCAGTCGTTAGCGGTTTGACCTTCAAAGCGAACTTTCTTTTGAATGGTGTACTGCGGCATTTTAACTTTCATCTTGAAAGTAACTTCGCGTACGTATTCGAAACAACCTTTTTGATCACCAATGTTTACGCCGCTGGTAACTAATGAGTCACTTAAAGCGGTGGTAGTAGTACCTTGGTGTAACTGTGCAGTACCGGGCATGTACTCCAATGCGAAGTAGCCGTTGTTAGCACCAGTTACGGTCAAAGTGTCAAATACTGTGCCTGGGTTAGCGTTTGAAGCGCTAATGTAAGCAGTCGTGTCCTGAGTCTGCTTAACCCCAGTAGGGAGAGCAACTCGAACGTTTACGTTCTTGGCGACACCAGGGTTGCCTGGTTGGTCGTTCAAACGTGCATCCGCGTTATTGTGGATGTAAATCTTACCTTCTACTTCAGCGTCTTGGGTGACATTCTTTACAGGGTCAGACCACACGCTGTCGCGGCCCACTTGGACGCCGCGCAAAAAATCGCGCTCATCACCGATGCCGTTACCGACGCCAGTGAAAGAGTTAAATGTTACATGATCGAATCCTTCTACGTTGGGATTCCATGCTTTGGTGGGACGACTAGGTCCAAAGGCAGCAAATGCAGTCGACGTCATACTGGCAATAAATACCAGTGTCATGGCGGCTACGAGCAGCTTTTTGGGCAGTCGCTTGAGTATATTTTTCATATACACCTCCTTAAAATTGCTATTGGTTGGTGTGTAATACCTAAATTGTTAAAGGACCGTGTGTCCTCAGCCAGCCCACCTGAACTGTGAATTAACATTATTTTAGCATATTACAATAAGGTTGTCAATTTTGGTTATGGTTACGTGTTGTTAAGTTTCCACCTAGCGGTTGATAAATCACATCATTACAAAACATGGTAACGCAAGGAGCTTTTGATCGAGGGGTGATTCCAAAAAGGAATCAACATCTCGAACCAAAAGGCTCCTTGCGGTTTGTGACTACTGGTGCAGCCAAGTGAGCGCGGTGGCGCTTCTAACTTGACGCACACGATGTGCTGGTTTGGTCGTCATTGCTGACGATTAATCGGTATTCCAACCGAAGCCAGGCTAATCCAGGCAAGCCTATCTCAATCTATCCCCTCAGAGACACCGTTCTGCAGCGCGTGCAGACGGGGGGACGTGCGAACATGAGACATACACATTCTCGGTGCCGATCTTCCGACTAGTACTCCACCCGGGTGGTGGGCGGCGTCGTGGTCGGAGTCGAATCCGTCACCGGAGGTGCCGTGGTCGGAGGCGTCGTGCCACCGTTGGGCGGAGCTCCAGGTCCGGAATTACCACCACCGCTGGTCGTCGGCGACGTACCTCCCGAAGGCGGTGCCGTGGTCGGCGGGGGTGCCAGGGTGGGCGGCGGTGTGCACTTGCCACTCGGACACTTGGGCGGCCGGGTGGTCGGAGGCGTCGTCGGCCGGGTGGTCGGCGGCGGCTTGTGCGGCTTGGTGGTCGGCGAGGTACCTCCACCGGGCTGCGTCGGCGTGGGCTGGGGAGCCGGTGCCGGCGCGGGGGGCGGCGGTACACACATCGGAACCGGGAGGTTCTCGAAGCGCTTGTCCAGGACGTTGAACCCGAACTGCACCACCGGACAGCCCGCCTTGACCGTGTACTGGTAGACCAGGACCGGGAGGTCCTCCTGTCGGCCGTTGAGCGCTGCACGCGGCAGTTCTCCCGGCTTCTGGGACTTGGGGTCCTGGTGCCAGTTGCTCACCGAAGCGAGCTTGGCGGTCTGGGGCAACCTCTGGAAGTTGAGTAACAACGCGTTGGTCATCGCCGCGTACAGCTGGTAGCCAGCCGTCACGTAGACGCCGTCGTCGTCACCCGTCTTCTTGGTGAGGTAGGCCCGTCGCAGCCCGACATCGTTGGCCTTCTGCTCGAACTCGCCCATCCAGGGGTTGTTCGCGCCGATGTTGATGCCATCGATGGTGATGCTGGACAGCCCCTGAATGGTGTTGTCGAGCTCCGTGGGGTTGCCACAGTGCTCGATCAGGAGCGAGAACGCCATGATGTTCGGATCCTCTGTCCCGAACGGAGTACTCATGGCATCCGACCACTGCCGGGCGGCAGGGTCACCGTACTGCACGGGAGCGAGCGAGTTCCGGAGGAACACGTCGTTCACGCACTTGGCCTGCTTGGGAAGGATGTCACCCTTGCGAACCGTCAGGTCCTGCTTGAGCTTGTCCTTCTGCTTGGCCGTCAGCGACACCTTGTCGCCGGGTGTTGCGGTCTTGCTGTTGTCGCGCTTGCTCGAGTCGTTGCTGTTCGCACCGCCAGCCGTCTGGCCGACAATCGCGAGCAACACGATGATGACGCCACAAATGATGGCGCCTCGCTTCCACGCACGCTCGCTCATGTTGACCTCCTATGGTCTGGTATGCGAGCTTCCCTTAATTATTTGGGTCCCAAGGGCGGATGGACCGGCGGACGTTGTGGATTTGAACCACAAGACGATGAACTGAGTCATCACCTTCCGTACGTCCGGGTAAGTTTTTGGGTCAGGATACTACCATCCTGTATTGCTCACCTCTCCTCGTGGTGGTGGTGCCGACGGCAGCGACGCTCGCCGATACCCCCCAGGAGGAAGAACCCGAAGCCCATGACGGCCAGGATCCAGACCAGCGTGAACCAGCCCGTCCTGAGGTCGCCGCGGACCAGGGTGTAGGTGTGGTCGCCCACGATCAGGCCGATGAACAGCCCGAGCGCAGCCAGGGTCCACGGCAGCAGGCAACGACCCCACGAACGCGGGTCGTACACCGAACGCTGACGCGGTTGCCGCCGGGGCGTGGCCGTGTCCAGCCCGTCCCACTGGATTAGCTCTGGCGCACGGAAGCCGACCCAGTCGTCGTCGGGGTCGGTCGCCTGGAAGGGCGGCAGCTCCTCGACCGGACGCGGACGCGCCGGGGGCACGGGGGCCTCCGGCTCGACCACAATGCGCAGCGGCTCGGGCTCGGGCTCGGGTACGGAGATGGTCTCCGGCTCGGGCTCCTCGTCCGGCTCGTCGCTGGTGTCGCTGACGGGCTCGAGCATGCGCTTGGCGCGCGTGGCGATCTCCACCCGCTGCCTGGCACGCTCAGCGATGACCTCCTCCTTCTCGTGGATCTCGTCCTCGGTCCTCTGCAGCATGGCCGACGCCGCGAAGGCGACGTTCTCCATGTGCGTACGAAGGCCGCTGACCTCCTTCTCGAGTCCGGAGTCGTCGTCGCCCTTGACCTTCTTGCCGACCTGGCCGATGGGCTCTTTGAGCTCCTCCGGAAGGTCCAAGTGGTCCGTTGTCATTTTCGTTTCCTTTCCTTCCGGGTTAGGGAAGTTCCGTCGGCTGGTGGCCGATTCTGCAGAGCAAAATGCTCATCGGTGTCACCCGATACTTTGACCCAGGTTGGGTCTCAGAACAGAAGCCTAGGCAAAAAACTTTGCCCACGATTCTGCTCTGAGAGTCTGGTTAAAGCAACAGTAGAAACAAAAACACAACCGTTTAGTTGTGAAGGTGTTTGTATTGTGTACAGTAGTCACTTCTGTATTGGCCGGCGGAGAACGGCAAAAGCTATTCTCGACACCACCGAATACAGACCATCTAGTACTAGTCGGTAAAGCTATCCGTTTATACCCCTGTTAAAAAGGGTTACTAGTATTAGATGGTCTGTACTCGATAGACCAGCCTAACAGATGTATGATCTGTAATGATGTGATTTATTAATGTACCCGCAAACTCCACGAGCTCCCAAAACAACCAAAGACAGCAAAAAGACAGCTCAGCCAAAATGATAGCTGTCTGTCACCTTGTCCACCTCTGTTAAAGTTTCGTTCCTCACCCGTAAGCTAGGATGACTAAAGTTTACCACATAACACCTTAAAAGTCAAGATTTAACATAACTATTTTCGCGTTTTACAAGCCGCTTATGCTGTGTTATTTTTTCTTGGTGTGGGAGGCAGGGGTGGTGTGAGCTTTGCTCGGTTTCTTCTCGGCGGCAGCAGCGCTGGCACTTACAGCCACTGCGCCGGTTTTAGGCACCGGCGGCAAGACAGACTTGGCAAAGCTAAAACCAAAGGTGCTCCCCTTGCCCTCGTCGCTCTTAAATACAATTGCCCCACCTTGGGCAACAATCACTTTCTTAGCCATAAACAACCCTAGGCCCGTACCGTCCGGTCGCGCCTTACGGGCATTGCCGGCCCGGAAGAACTTGGTGAACAAATGATGTTGCTCTGTCTTAGGCACACCTAAGCCATCATCAACAACCGTGTATTCAATCGAGTCGCCCTTGTCGGCCAGGTTAACCTGGATATGGCCGCCGGATGGCGTGTAGTAAATGGCGTTGTCGGCAAAGTTCATAATGACCTGACGGATCTTGGTCTCATCCAGCATAACCGTTGGAAAGTCCTTAGGCTTACTGTAGGTAAGTTCCAGTCCACGACCTTTGGCGGTTTCGATGAGCTGACTAATTTCGGTGTCCACCACTTCAGCCAAGTTAGTCGGTTTGTTCTCGATAATAAACTTACCGGTGCGCAAGCGCGAGACGTTGAGCAGGTCAGCAATTAAGTAGACCATGCGTTGCGAGCTGACAAAAGCTTGGTCGAGCAGCTTGCGCTGGGTGCCGGTAATCTTGCCGGCATCGCCCTCTAGCACCATGCTAACGTAGCCCTTCATACTCGTTAACGGCGTACGCAACTGGTGAGAGGCCATGCTGATGAACTCGTCCTTGGTTTCGTCGAGTTGTTTCAGCTTTTCGTTGGTGCGGCGCAATTGCTTGGTAGCATCGTCGACTTTTTGCTGCAACGTAATGTTGAACTGTTGAATCTCTTCAAAGCGCAAGGCGTTCTCTAGAGCAATCGCCAATGTGTGCGAAACAATCGAGAATAAACGCACGTCGGTTTCGGTATACATCGAGCCATTACGCTTGCTCCCCATAAATAACCAGCCGATTGTTCGATCTTTGGTGCGGAGCGCTGTGAGCATTTCGATATCATGAGCCGCTAAATCGTCTCGTAGTTGTTTGTTGCCGGTAAATCCGGTGACGACAATGGCGTCGTCTGCATGAGACACCGCTCTGGAAATACCGGGGATTAAAGCCTCAATCGATATATCGGCCGTGGCATAAAATTGTTTGCCATTGCTTCTTTCGGGCGTTAAGAAGTAACCGGCGGAGTTGCTTTTGAGCGCATCCTGTAAGGTTTTTGAGATACTCTGAGCTAACTTCTCGACGTCGATGGTGCTTAATAGAATATCTCCAGCATTGTTTAAAACTGTCTGGAAATCATAGGCATCACGGTAAAAGAAGGAGTTCGAAAGTTTGTCCAATACGGATTTGAGTGGTTGCGCCAAAAATATAAAGACAATCAAGATAAAGGCGTTTATCAGTCGCTCTAGTGAGTCGTTGTTTACATAGCGACCGACCAAAGCACTGCTAATAACAAAGAAGAACGACACTAACAGCAGAATTGTCAGCGCGTAAGCAACGGTACGGGCAACAGCGGCCCGAATATCAAACAACTTATGTCGCGTGATCGAGTAGGTAATAAACGATGCCATCAGTAATATGGAGAGTGGTCCCAAAAACTGTATGGCGGCGTTACTAGAAAATACAAAGCCACTCAGCATGTTGCCAACTACAGCAACACCGAGCCCAATAGCCACATAATAGGTTGCCAGTCGTTTGGCTTGCGAGAAGCTGCATAGTTGCGAATAAACAGCCAGATTGCCGTAAAAATAAGACCGATGGCAAGCACCGTCTGTACAGTGTAGGCAAAACCGGTCTGCACAACCAAACCGCCGTTCTCTACCTTGACGGACTGAATGGTACCCGGTAGTACCGCGGTAACGATCATTAACACCAGACTAATGTAGGTAAACTTTTTTAGTCGGCTATACGTACGGCTTGGTGAACTAACGAACTCAATCGAAAAGAGGGCACACAGGGGGGCGATAAATGCAAAGACCACCAGCCCGGCCACGGTAATGCCCTGTGCGGCGGTCGGAAAGCGTGTCGCCAAAAACTGCAAACCCAGCCACGCCGCCAGGAACAGACTCATCAAACTAAAGTAGATGCCACCCTTTTCAGTTCGGCGGGAGTAGGTGAATAAACTGAGTAAGCCGATACCCACCAGAGAAAGTACATAAAAGAAAATAGTTATCATATTGTGCTAAGATTACTAGTAAATGATATATGCTTAAGCGTAAAAGTTAAAATTGATGTTTCCTATTTATCCCGAGTTTCGACAATTAAAGGTTGAAGAAAAAGACGATTACAACCATTTTTTCCTCCAGCACGAACTGCCCTGTTCTGACTATTGCTTCTCTGTTGTTCAGACCTGGCTTGCCTACGGCGGCCCGGTTGAAGTAAGCCAGCTGAATGACAAGTTGATTCTAGTTAAATATCGGGACGTACTTGATAACTCTGAGCCAGAGTTCAGCTATGCTGCCATCGGCGCCTCTGGCGCGGTTGATCAAGCTGTTGTCGACATACTGTGTAGCCTCAGCAAAGAACCCCACTCAAAGGTTATAATTACCGCCCCCCATAAAGCAGCAGTAGAAAAGCACTTACCCAAAAATGCCAAGCTGGTTGGGGATCGCGGGTTAGATGACTATGTGTATTCTGTTGACGACTACGCCACCCTAGATAAGCCCGACTACCGGCGGGTACGGCGCGAGATCAGCCTGTTTCATAGAGAATATAACGATAGTTTCCACGTCAAAGAGCTGTCACTCGAATCTGACAACAGCCGAATGGCCGTTATAAATAACCACCACATTTGGGATAAAACCTTTCAATTTCAGAATGACCCACTGCGGGTCGAAGGTTTGATAATTTCGCGTATCGTTGAGTTGGCACCACAGTTAGACGTCCGCTGCGTGATGTGCCTGTACGATGAGACCCCTCAAGGAGTCCTCATATTCACCGAGCTCAAGATGAAAGAGGGTTCATTCATCAACTTACACCACGCCCGTTTTAGTTATAACTACCGCTATATGAACGATTACGCCTTCCACTTATTGGCAAAGCATCTCCAACCAGAAGGGATTCAGTTCATTAATTTTGAACGCGACGCCGATATTCCGGGGTTGCGACACCATAAAGAATTGCTCAAACCGGTCAAGATGATTCACAACTTTGATTTAGTGGTTAGTTAGTCAACCGTGTAAACGGGATACAGGTAGTTAGCAGTATTCTCTAGCTTGAGATTACACGTACCGACCGTGTTACCTTCGGCAATTCCCGGAATATACAACACCGAACGGTTGGTGCACTGGGTACCAAAACCAGTCAGTGGGGCTGTATCGGCCACAACGGTGGCCATGGCCTGGATAATTTTAGAACTATAATGAAGGCCCTGCATATTCATACGCGTAGAAATACCCGGTACATAAATTGTCTTACCGTTAGGGTTTTTGTGCTCAAAGTAATCTGTTCGAAGCCAAGGGCATTTGGTAGCATCTTCGACCAAGAAGATGGCACTGACAATTTCACCGTCCTCACGGGCAAACACCACCTTTGACTCTGGCATCAGCGTTTGCTGGTCAAAATAGTCACGGGGCTGTTTTTGGGCAGAAGGATGGTTAGAGACCAGGTTATCAAAAGTTTTGTCGTAGACATCCCATAGTTCATCAAGTAGCTCTGGAGTAATGTCCTCGCCACTGACGTAACTAAGGCCCATTTGCTCAAAC
>CAZBRC010000019.1:0-14894 GCA_964494415.1 uncultured Candidatus Saccharibacteria bacterium | reverse complement strand
TCTAGCTCACGTTGCGTTAATAGCACTGCCAGTTCGTCGTCGATAAGTTGAAACAAGACACTATCTACATAAATTTCGGGCGTAGGAATAGAGGTGCTGGCGGTACTGCTCATAATATTGTTCATTGTACAGTAAGTCGGTTTAAATGAAACTGCCAAATGAAATAGGACCCGCCACACGAACTCGCAACTGCGAGGACATCAGCGGGAGCTGAGGTCGTTGTGTGATGGGTCCTCTGCCGGATGGGACGAGCTCACAGGCTCTTCTCTACCCACCCGGGGTACCTCTTGGTGCAATGCGGCACCGACTAGACGCCGAAGACCTCGATGTAGGCCCCGTCACCTTTCTTGAGGTGGTGTCGCACCATTGCCTCGTACAGACCGTGGAAGGTGACGGCGTACAGCCGGCAGATGGTCTCGTCCATCCACTCCTGCACACCCGAACCGGCGACGATCAGGCCACGGTCCACGACGCTGCCCCAGTACTTCGGGTCTCCTTCTTCGAGAAGGTGGGGGTAGTTGGTGAACACCTGGCGCGTGTCCATGTTGGTTCGGTCAGAGAGCCGGAACTTCTCAAGGGCAATCTGGTCGTAGGGATACTCCCAGTCCTCGCTGTAGCCGAAGTTTTCGTGTGTCAGCCTGCGGAGACCGTCTGCGGTCTGCATGCCCATGACGACGAAGAAGTGGGCGCCGTCGGTGAACTCTCCCTCGAGCAACTCCTTGACGGAGGGTCGAAGGGTGCGAACTGTCACATTCGCGAGGTGTCGAGCAATTTCCAACTTCATTACTGCCTCCAAGAGGTGCGACGGGGGTTTCCCGTATACTTTCCGGGGTGGAAAGATAGCCTATTTTAGCATAAAAACTACTAATAATCAATAGTTTAACGGGGGTGATTTGGCGTACAATGGGAGGTATGAGTTCCCAAAAAGCTGACTTGCAGCTAACCGACACCCACTGCCACATCCACTTTCCGGATTATGAGCTAGACCCAGAAGAAGCAATCTTGGCAGCCACCCAAGAGGGAGTAACCCGCTTGTTGTGTGTGGGGTGTACGCTGACTGACAGCGAACTAGCGGTCAAAATGGCGGCTCGCCACGACAATGTCTGGGCCAGCATAGGTTTGCATCCGCACGAGGGCAAGGAGTATGTTCATGACCTCGAGGCACTCAACCGTTTTCATGCGCTGGCTGGCAAGGCCAAAGTTGTGGCCATTGGCGAAACCGGGCTTGATTACTACTACAAGCACTCCTCCAAAGAAGATCAAAAGAAGCTGTTGCGATTCCAGCTGGATATAGCGGTAGAACACGATTTACCCCTGATTTTTCATATCCGGGATGCGTTTGATGATTTTTGGCCGATTTTTGACCAACATACGGGCCTAAGAGGGGTTGTGCACAGTTTCTCGTCACATACAGCCGATGTCGAGCAAATCCTCTCTAGGGGGCTCCACGTGGGCTTAAATGGCATCATGACCTTTACAAAAGACCAAAAACAGTTGGAAGCTGCTAAAACCATACCCTTGAACCGGCTTTTATTAGAAACTGACGCCCCCTTCTTGACCCCTGTACCTTTTCGTGGTACAATCTGCCAGCCTAAGCATGTGCGTGTGACGGCGGAGTTTTTGGCTCAGCTTCGAAACGAAGACCTGACTGAACTCGCAACGCAGACCACGCAAAACGCCCGGGCTCTTTTTAAGCTCTAAGCCATTTGGCCAAAAGGAACTATGAACGACAACGGATTAGAAGTATTACCTGGTCATCAGCCAGAACGACAGCTATTGCAAGATCGCGTAGCTGAATTAAGTGCAGCCGACGCCATGATTGAGGCGGCTTTTTCTGATATGGCACAACAGCTTGACCCATCTGACCCCGTTAAAACGCATATCCAGAATCACTTAAACGGCCACTTTGCACATGGTCCTCGAGGAAACACTGGTGATAATTAAAAAACTGCTTAATAACATTAGCAGCCAAAAGGAAACCGACCGTTTGGCTCGGCTGTACCGTAACTTGATTCGCCACGAAGCCCGCATTGGCGGCACGGTGTTTGGCCAGGTACCAGCTGGCACCCGTCGGGAATTCTTTTGCCTGGACCGCCACACCTGGGTGTGGCATGAGGAGTGGACAGACGCTCGCGGCCAGCTCCAAGCTAAAACTACCCGTTATGAAGTTCGTCCTGGTGGTATCTTGAAGGTTCAAGATGGTCGTTACACCCCTGTAAGCTTGCAAGAAGCAAAGCATCTGCGCGATGCAGCTCATCTGTATACGCGTCGAGTTCGTCAAGAACTGTACGGCGCAGTCGCCTAGGGGCTGAAATGAAACAAGCCGTATATCTTGATTATGCGGCGGCTACCCCTGTGGATACGCAGGTGGCCGCCGCCATGCAGCCGTTTTTGAGCGATCAGTTTTATAATCCATCGGCCACCTATCTCGCGGCCAAAGGGGTAGCCGCCCAACTGGAAGACGCTCGTCACCGGGTTGCCAAACAGCTTGGTGCCCGTCCCAGCGAAATTATCTTTACGGCCGGTGGCACAGAGGCCAATAACCTGGCTATCACCGGTGTTATGCAAGCCGTTCGAAAAGCTCATCCAGCCGCTACCATGCTGACTACAACCATTGAGCACGACTCGGTGTTGGCGCCAGCCACGCAGCAGCACGCTAAATTAGTGCCAGTTAACCAACAGGGCATCGTTATAACCGAACAGCTCAAAAAACAGATCAGTGATGACACCGTGTTGGTGAGTGTTATGTATGCCAATAACGAAGTTGGCAGCATTCAACCTCTCAAGGAAGTGGCGGCTTTGGTGACTGAAACCCGAGCGGCTCGTCAAAAAAACGGTAACACCATGCCGATTTACCTGCACACCGATGCCTGTCAGGCGGCTAATTATCTTGATCTGCAAGTAGCGCGTTTAGGCGTGGATCTCATGACCCTCAATGGTGGAAAAATCTATGGGCCCAAACAAAGTGGCATTTTGTATGTTAAAACAGGGGTGAATCTCGCGCCACAAATACGTGGTGGCGGTCAAGAAAACGGCCGGCGAAGCGGCACCGAGAACGTTGCTCAAGCGGTCGGCTTTGCGATGGCATTGGACCAGGCCGCTCAGCTACGTATACAAGAGGCACAGCGCCTCAGCCATTTACGCGACATAACTTTTAGCCAACTCCGAGCGGCCTTTCCGGAGTTAATCATCAACGGCTCACGTAAACAACGACTGCCCAACAATCTGCATTTTACAATTCCGGGTATCGATAACGAGCGTGTCATGATGCAATTGGACGAACAGGGCTTTATGGTGGCGGTTGGTTCAGCCTGCAGCGCCAGCAACGAAGAACCTTCGCACGTGCTAAAAGCCATGGGTCTGTCGGACAAAGCTGCACAGGCCAGTCTACGCGTTACCCTAGGAAGACAAACAACAGAGGCAGAGCTTAAACGTTTTGTAACAGTCTTGCAAACCGCGGTATAATTACTACATACCCATGAAGACAAAAATTAAACATTTCATCTCTGTGCCACGATTGATTGCGTTGCTGGTTTTGGTGGCTTTGGTGGCGATTCGATTTTCGCAGCCGATACATCTGTAAAATCCCTGTTAATTCGCAACCGTTTGGAGTATAGTAAGCGTAAGAAGTTTTACGTTTGATATGCAAGAGGTGGGACACCCTTAATGGAGATCTGGCAGTTAGCACTTATCGTTGGTAGTATCCTGGCTGGATTGCTAGCCTTTCTTTGGGTGGCCGCTCGCACAAGCCCCAAAAAAGCCGCCGAAGACAAAACTACCCAAGGTGGTGAATGGTCTGATCAGGCCGAGAAAGATGTCGAACACATCTTTAACGAAGAGTTCCGCGAAGAGCTCCGAAACCGCGGTCGTTTACACTTTGAGAAAATCATTGGCGAAAACGCCATGTTTCTGCAACAAGACCTGCGCTTAACCACGTCGCAGCTCAACGAGTACATGAAGCAGGAAATCACTAAAAAACTCGAAGAAGAATTTGCCAAATACGAAGAGTCCATCACCGATGCCAAGCAGCTGGCGCTGGATTCAATCAACAAAACGCAAGAGGCCATAGAGCAACAGCGGCGGGTGATGAGCCAGCAGTTACAGCAAGAAGTCTCCGAAGAAAAAGCCCGCTTAATTAAACACTTCCAAGACAACATGGCCGACATCGTAAACCATTACGTTATGGCGGCAATCGGTGACCAGATTGACTTGAATGACCAGCTGGAATACATTTTGGCTGACCTCGAGGCTAACAAAGCGGCAATAGTCCAGGACATCAACGATGGCGCATGATCAAAAGATTCTAACCTTGCCGCTGCAGGTGGTCGGGCGAGTCGATCTGGGCCGGCTGCTGCGCGAAGCCATGGCCGTCGACGATTTCATGGCCCAAACCGCCATTCGCGAGCCCGGTACGTCTATGAAGATGCCGCGCACCAGTAAATTGCTTGATGAAATGCTGACCGCCAACAAGCTCAATATTCTGATTGAGGACCAGCGCCACCAACTGTTGGCATTCCTCAAAGAAGTCAATCGCGATGCACCGGTCTTGCATATGAGCTTTAGCGCTGACCCGTCACCACTGTTCTTAAAGCGCCTGATGGGCTGGCTACGAGCCGAAATTCATCCCATGGTACTGGTACAGGTTGGTCTGCAACCGAGTATCGGAGCGGGTTGCATTGTTCGTACACCCAGCAAATATTTTGACTTTAGCCTACGCCAACACCTCACCGGGCGACGTGATATTTTGATGCAGAAGCTATCGGTTACTCCATCGGCTGTTCCAGCTTCGCCATTACCGCAGGAGGCGCCGCGCACATGAGCGCCGAACAACACTTCAATCGGTTAGTTAAAGCTGGCAACCCGGTCGGTGAGGTGATTGGCGTCGACCGTTTTTTGGTTCGGGTCAAAGGTTTGCAACCCTGTAGTACGCATGCCCTGGTGATGTTCGAAGACGGCAGCAAGGGTGTGGTTCATCAGGTACTCGACGATCAAGTGCTGGTGCTACATCTGGGCACCGACACCTTAAAAGACGGTATCGTGGCGGTTATCCAGCACCAGGAGTTAGTCTGCAAAGTTGGCAAAGACTTTATTGGACGAGTAGTTTCGGTGACCGGTGACCCGCTTGACGGCAAAGGGCCGATTGCGGCCGATGCTGTGTGGCCGGTGTTTAATGTAGCTCCCCCGTTAAACGAACGTAAACTCCTCGACACCCAGCTAGAGAGTGGTGTGACGGCAATAGACGCCCTGTTTCCGGTAGTGCGTGGTCAACGTATCGCGCTGTTGGGTGACAGTAAGTCGGGCAAAAGTAGTTTGGTGACACAGCTGACAATTAACCAGAAGAACACCGATCAAATTGTGGTCTATGCCTTGATCGCCAAGCGACGAACCGACGTTGATATGTTGCTAACCCGGCTCGAAGAAACCGGCAGCCTAGAGCGGGCAATTGTGGTGGTATCGACGATGTTTGAATCGCCAATTCTGAGTTACCTAGCACCGTATGTGGCCTGTTCGATGGCCGAATATCTGTGGCAACAAGTCGGCCAGGACACGATAATTATCTACGACGACTTAACCAGTCATGCCCACACCTATCGGGAGATTGCATTACTTTCTGGAGTTAGTCCGGGTCGTGATTCCTATCCAGGTGATATGTTTTATGCTCACTCCAGCCTACTGGAACGGGCGGGCCGGCTGAACAGCAGCGGTAAGCATTTGACCAGTATCCCACTGGTGTTGGCGGCCGGTGGTGACATTACGGCTTATTTGCCAACCAACATTATGTCGATTACCGATGGACAATGGATACTGGACATGGATATATTTCGCGATGGTGTTCGGCCGGCCATTAGCATGGGCCTGTCGGTCACCCGTGTCGGCGGCGTCGGCCACAATAAGCGCCAAAAGGCGCTGGCCTCGCAAACTCTTAAACTGCTGGCCGGCTACCGACAGGCCCTCGAATTCTCACGGTTTGGGTCAGAAATCTCCGAAGACGCCAAGCACGACATGCAGGTCGGTAAGTATATCTTTGAAGTGCTCACCCAAAGTCCAACCGACACCTATTCGTTAATGGCTCAGCAGTTGATGCTGGACATCGTGCTCAACATGGCTAAGGGCTCCAAACTAGACACCAGTACCCTTAAACTACATGTCCGAGATTTTGCCAGCCGGGTTACAAGTGACCAAGATTATGAGCGAGTCAGAGAAGAACTCAAGAGTTTGTGTGTGGCCGGAGTGGCCGCACCGGCAGCCGCGCCCGCCCAACCGGCCGCCCCAGCCGCTCCGCCTGCCGATGAGAGCAAACATGACCGCAAAGAACGTGAGAAGCACGAAAAAGAGGCCGAAAAAGAACGTCAAAAACAGGCCAAGGATGCTGAAAAAACAGAGGTCAAGTCATGAAGAAACCAAGTGAGCTAGAACGCGACGAAGCTGCCATGGGAACACTGGTTGAGTTGACCAGTGTGTTCGAGGGTATTGCCAGTATGCGGATTGCGCAAATTAAAAACCAGGTCCAAGAAGCCGATAAATTCTTTAACGAGCTCTGGCACATCTACTCGCAGATTCGAGCTGATGACTTGTTCCGTTTTGGTCGCCTTAACCAAGCAGTTCAGTTTGAGGATAAAGATTTGTACATCATCATTACCGCCGAGGGCGGTTTTAGTGGAGACATCGACCAAAAAGTTGTCCAGCTGATGATGCAGTCCTACAACAAAGACCGCCAAGATGTAATTGTGATCGGCCACCACGGTGTCGTGCAATTAGCCCAACGGGGCGTCAGCTTTAAGAAGTACTTCAAGATGCCTTCCCAGGACAGGAATATCAACGTAACGCCAATCGTCAAAGAAGTGCAGCTGTACCGCTCTACCACAGTGTTTTACCAGGAGTACGTCTCGCTGATGTCTCAAGAAGCCAAAAGTATCGAGTTATCACGCGCCGTGCAAGAGCAAGGGGCAGAATCGACGGCGCCAGAGGAGTTGATTAGCGAGACTAACTACATCTTTGAGCCGAGCACCTACGATGTTATCAATCACCTAGAACGGTCAATGATGCAGATTGCGATCAGCCAAGTAATACTGGGTTCCAAACTGGCCCAGTACGCGAGTCGATTCCGAGCTATGTCGGCGGCTCACCAGCGGGCTGACGAGACCAAGTCGGATATTCACTTACAGTACAACCGGGCTAAACGATCGCTTAAGGATGAACGCCTGAAAGAAATTATTAATGGACTTCGCAAAGCGAGGACAGCATGAGCGTCGGCCGCGTTGTCTCCATTAAAGATCTGGTGGTACGGATTCAGTTTGATGATGAAGCTCCCAGCGTCCACGAATTAGTTGTTGTCCAAAACGAGGCGCAGACAAAATTACTGGTTGATCACCTGGAGCCCGGCGGCATTGCTCTATGTCTGAATGTGCACAGTGACCGACGTTTGCAAAAGGGTATGGAAGTCCAGACGACTGGCAAGGGTATTGAGATACCGGTCGGCACACCAACTATAGGCCGCATTCTAAACGCCCTGGGTGAGCCCATTGACGGTTTGCCACCGGTGACTGCCGACGGCTTGCAGTACAAAGACATCATGAAGATCCCGGCCCGCTCTACGGAGTTCAAAGTTGCCAAGCCAGAGATACTAGAAACCGGCATCAAAGTCATCGACTTCTTTACGCCTTTTGTTAAAGGTCGCAAGATCGGCATCATTGGAGGTGCGGGTGTCGGTAAGACGGTGTTGACCATGGAGCTGATTAATAACATTGCCAAGAGTGGTAGCGGCCTGTCATTTTTTACAGGTATCGGTGAGCGCATTCGCGAAGGCCACGAGCTGTGGGATACACTGCGAACCAACGACCTACTCAAAAATACCTGTATGTTCTTTGGGCAGATGAACGAGAACCCAGTTCAACGTTCGTTGGTGGGAATTTCGGCAGTAGCGGCGGCCGAGCACTTCCGTGATGAAGAAAAGAAAGATATCTTGTTCTTTGCTGACAACATGTACCGTTTTGTCCAAGCCCGTAACGAGTTGGCTACCATTTTGGATCAGGTTCCCAACGAAGGCGGCTACGAGCCGACAATCTTTAGCGATGTGAAGGTGCTGCAAGACCGCCTGAGCTCTAACGAGAAGGGTTCGATAACATCGGTACAAACTATTTATGTGCCGGCCGACGACCTGTCTGATCCGGCGGTACAAATGATTCAGCACGAGCTGGATTCTACCATCGTGCTGTCCCGTAAGGTCGCCGAACAGGGCGTTCGGCCGGCCGTCGACCTCAACCGGACGACGTCTTCTTTGCTGACACCAGAAATTGTAGGTGATCGCCACTACCTACTGAGCATCCAGGTACAATCACTGCTCCAAAAGTACGAGTCGCTCAAAAATATCATTGCAATCATTGGCGAAAACGAGCTTTCGGCCGTCGACCGAGCCGACTACGCCAAAGCCAAAAAACTGGTGGCCAACTTTACCCAAAACATGTTTGTCATGCAAAAGCATAACGGCGTACCCGGTGATTACTTTACCCGCGAACAGACACTGCAAAGCATTGAGGAAATCATTGCCTAACGGCGAGGATGCACGTGGCAGACAATAACAGCGCCTTTAACGCCAAACAGGCCGCCAAACTCACTAAGGCTAAAGAGAAGCTAGCTGCCTCTAATAAAACAGTAGCCAGCGATCTATCTAAAAAAAGTGGCAATGCCACCATGCACGTCAAAGTGTATTCGCCGTTTAAGGTCTATTTTGATGGTGAGGCTTTCAGTATCTCGGCCGTCAACCAAACCGGTCCTTTTGACATCTTGCCGCAGCATCATAACTTTATGACATTGTTGACGACCGGTGATGTTGTGGTGCGCACCGACTCAGCCGAGCAGCATGTACAGATTTCTCGCGGCATTATGCACGTCAAGGCCGACCGCGTAATCGTGTTCTTAGACGTCTAAGCGGGCTTTTTAAACTCTACCCGCACGATGTTATTAAATAGCCTGAAACCTGTGGCTGATTTGGCGAATTCTACCGCACGGTGATCCATTGCAAACCGAGCAGAATTTATCTGAGAACGAAATGCTCGCTCACCAGGTGTTAGCCCCTGTATCACACATGCTGCCGCAAATGCAGCAAAACCCAGAGCTCCACCAATTGCTGCTCCTTCAAAACTGCCGGTCAGCGTGCCGCCTCCTGTGCTCGCCGCCAGCGTACTAGCTAATAATCCACCTTCTCTCATTGTCGTACCGTATGTTGCACGCCGAGAAGAAAGAACAACAGCATCCCGATTTCTGTCGGTAAATTCTTTCATCCTTTGAGCAGCGTATGCAAATCCATAATTAATTGCTAGAGAAGGGGTCATAACCTGACCAGTCCATGCGCCGCCCTTGCTCCCATGCATTTCTGCTGGTACACCAGCCATTTTTGCAGTGAACACGTTATCACGATGATTATATTCTGTGATTATCTTGCTTGAAGGAAGCGATTTTTGTCGATTAATGTTCACAGTTAAGCTATCTATAGCCGGTTCAGGAACGCCAACCTCTTCTAGACCAGTCGCCAAGCGCTCCGTATCAACTACCAGAAGATCTATCCGTTCTAATAGGGCTGGATCAGTTTCGACGTGGACGTGTTCACCGATCTCAATTTGTATTGGCATAAGCTCCTCCTTGATTGCATAGGATTATGGCTAATCAAGCAATAGTTTTCAATCATGTCCAGTACTAACAGATAGGATTCAAGCACACTCTGTAGTAAAATAAGCAACTATGTCGCAAAAGAACGATAGTAAAAAAGTATTTGTGGGGCTGTCTGGTGGTGTTGATAGCTCGGTGACGGCTGCTTTATTAAAGGAGCAGGGCTATGACGTCACCGGTGTCTATATGAAGAACTGGACTAAAGACCTGCCCGGCTTTCCGTGCCCTTGGAAGGAGGACTTCCAGGATGCCAAACGAGTGGCTGTACAGCTGGGCATCGACTTTAAGATGTACGACTTCGAAACCGAGTACCGTCACCAGGTTGTCGACTACATGATTAAGGAATATCAGGCGGGACGGACACCAAACCCGGACATTATGTGTAACCAAGAGGTTAAATTTAAGCTCTTTCTACAGACTGCCCTCAAAGATGGCGCCGATATGATTGCCACTGGTCATTACGCCCGCACTGCCGACGGGCAATTATTAACGGCCAAAAATCATGACAAAGATCAGACCTACTTTTTGTATCGGGTCACAGAGGCGGCACTACGCCAGAGTGTATTCCCAATCGGCGAGTTCAGTGATAAACAAGAGGTGCGGGCGCTGGCCAAAAAATATAACCTCGTTACCGCCACCAAAAAGGACAGCCAGGGTATTTGTTTTGTTGGCAAGGTGGGGATTAAGGAGTTCTTGCAGCAGTATGTCCAAACCAAGCCTGGCGATATCGTTGACCCCAACGGTGCGGTGGTGGGGCAACACGACGGCGCGATTTTTTACACCATTGGGCAACGGCATGGCTTGCATGTGGGCGGCGGTTTGCCATACTACGTGGTTGGCAAAGACATGGCTAAGAACGAGGTGTACGTTACGACTGATCTCGACGATAAACACCTCTGGAGCAAGCAACTCAAGCTGACAGACGTGCACTGGATTAACGGCCAGCCTGACATGACGAAAGCTTATGCTGTCAGAACCCGTTACCGAGCCCCACTCATACACTGTAAGCTGGCGGCTCAGAAAGATAATCTACAGGTTACGCTACAAGATGAGGTGCGAGCCGTAACCGCTGGGCAATCGGCCGTTATTTACGATGGGGATAAGGTAGTCGGCGGCGGCATAATCATTTGATACAATGAGAACAGATATGACAGCCCAAGAAATTCGCCAGGCTTATTTAGATTTCTTTGTGAAAAATGGTCACAAAGTGATTCCGCG
This sequence comes from uncultured Candidatus Saccharibacteria bacterium, assembly GCA_964494415.1. GTDB lineage: Bacteria > Patescibacteriota > Saccharimonadia > Saccharimonadales > OMJO01 > CAZBRC01. The sequence continues at coordinate 4,010 of CAZBRC010000019.1, read as the reverse complement.
TGCCCAATTAGTACCATATAACGACCCCACCACACTATTCACCGGTAGCGGCATGCAACCGCTCATTCCGTACCTACTAGGCGAGCCCCACCAAGACGGAACTCGCTTAGTCGACAGCCAGACCTGCCTAAGGGCACAGGATATCGAAGAAGTCGGCGACAACCGACACACCACCTTCTTTGAAATGCTCGGTAACTGGAGTTTGGGCGACTATTTTAAAAAAGAACAGCTACCCTGGTTCTTTGAGTTTTTAACAGATACCGTTGGCTTGGACCCCAGCAAACTGTATGTAACATGTTTTGCGGGTGATAAAGCTAATGACATACCAAAAGACACCGAGAGTGCAGCCATTTGGAAAGAGTTATTTAAGACCAAGGCTATCGACGCTCAAGAAGCCGAGATTGGCAGTGAGCAACAGGGGTATCAGCGTGGCACCAAAGCCGGCGAACGTATCTTTTATTATGATGCCAGCAAAAACTGGTGGTGCCGGGCTGGCAAGATCGGCGATATGCCAGCTGGCGAACCTGGGGGTCCAGACAGCGAAGTCTTTTACGAGTTCGACTTTATTGAGCATGACACAAAGTGGGGCGAGCATTGCCACCCTAACTGTGACTGCGGTCGCTTTATGGAGATCGGTAACAGCGTCTTTATGGAATACGTTAAGACCGACAAGGGTTTTGACAAACTACCCAAGCAAAACGTCGATTTTGGTGGGGGATTAGAGCGCATCGCCGCCGCCGCTCTAAACAGCCCAGACGTGTTCAAAATCAGTATTATTTGGCCGGTTATCGAAGAATTGCAAAAGCGCAGCGGTAAAAACTATGACAGCCACACCGAGAGCATGCGGGTAATTGCCGACCATCTGCGTGCAGCTACCTTTTTGGCGGTTGACGGGGTTAAGCCCAGCAACAAAGAGCAGGGTTATGTGATGCGACGCTTGGTGCGTAGGGCTATTCGCTTTGCCTTTGACTTAGGTATAGAGCAGAACTTCCTGGAGTTTGTTGTGCCGGTGATTGCCGACTTATACCACCAGGATTATCCTGAGGTTGCCCAGAAACGCGCTGAAGTTATCGAAGTACTAGCTAAAGAAGAAAAAGTCTTCCGCCAAACTCTCCGCAAGGGGGTGCGTGAGCTCCAAAAGATGGGCCAACATGGCAAAATTGGCGGAGCAGACGTGTTTACGCTATATGACACCTATGGTTTTCCGGCCGAACTGAGTGTAGAAGAAGCCACCATCCAGGACTTTGAGGTAGATAAAAATTGGCAGCAGCAGTTTGATGCCAAAATGCAAGAACAGCGTCAGCGCTCGCAGACAGCCAGCAAAGGAACCTTTAAGGGTGGTTTGGGCGGTCAGACCCTGCAGCACAAAAAGTACCACACTGCCACTCACTTGATGTATCAGGCGCTACGCGATGTACTTGGTGACCATGTCGTGCAAAATGGTTCAAACATCACCGAGGAACGGTTACGTTTTGATTTTAGCCATCCAGAGAAGGTTACACCTGAGCAACTCAAGCAGGTTGAAGACATTGTGAACGAGCAAATCGGCAATGATTTAATTGTCACCTGGAAAGAATATCCAACAGATGTAGCTATCAACCAGAAACACGCGCTTGGGCAATTCGGCGACCGCTATGGCGACACCGTTAAGGTATACAACATGCAGGCCAAAGATGCCGATAAACCATTCAGTTTTGAAATTTGTGGTGGTCCACACGTTGATCACACGCTTCAGCTATTTGAGGATGGTAAAAAGTTCAAGATCATCAAAGAAGAAGCTAGCTCAGCCGGCATTCGCCGCATCAAAGCCGTCCTCCAATAACTCCTGTCACTTGCCAGTAATGCTATACTAAAGTATGGACGTATTACCTAATAGACACGAAGAAAAAACAAGACTACTTTTTGAGGCTGACGAAGGCATTCGCGCCTTAGAAGTGTTGGGGGCATTGGCTCGATCCGGGGCCTGGGATGGCAGCCAGCTGGAGGAATATCGTCCAGTTGGTGAGGATGGTGCTATAACGGAGCCAGGTCTGCAAGTCACTCTTCCTGGGGTTTTTGGCCGCAGGGATATCTTCCGGTTAGTGCAAGATCGACCAGAGCCTTCGACAGATGCTCAGGTGACAGAGTTTATCCGTGATGTACACCTGCCAGATGTGGCTGTTTGAATTCACTTTCCACCCCTGAAGCATAAGTGGTATAATGACCAGGTCTATGCTCAATAAAATAAAGACTCTCAGCCAATCTGTTACCAATCGCAGTGGCGCCGCTAAAAATAAAGAAAACTACCTTGTCGGTCTGGATATTGGGACTGAGTTTGTTAAAGCCCTGATTGCCCGGCAAGACGGTGATTCGCTGGAGATTATTGGGGTCGGTCGGGCGCACCAAGAGCTTTCTGATATGCAAGCTGGTGCTATCTCGGATATCGCCGGTGTGGTGGGGAACTGTGACACAGCGCTTTCGCAGGCCGAACAACAAGCCGGTATTAGTGTACGAAGCGCCGTTATTGGTATTGCCGGCGAACTGGTAAAAGGGACGACTGCCACCGTCCGCTGCACCCGAAAGAACCCTAGTAAAGCGCTAGATATCGCTGAACTGGAGCACATTATAAACCTGGTGCAAACCCGTGCCGAGGCCAAGGCTAAGAAGCAACTGGCGTGGGAATTGGGCGGTAAGAACGTCGAGATTCGCTTAGTAAATAGTGCCTTGGTCAGTATTGAAATTGACGGCTACGCTGTCACCAACCCAGTTGGTTTTCAGGGGAAAGAAGTAGTCGTGCAGTTATACACTGCTTTTGCGCCGATGATACACATCGGAGCGCTGGAGCGGACTGCTCAAGAACTTGATCTTGACCTGATTGCGGTAGCAGCTGAGCCCTTCGCGGTGTCTCGGTCAGTTATTGGCGACGACCCGAACGCCACTATGAGTGCAATCTTGATGGATATTGGTGGCGGTACTACCGATGTAGCAGTTATAAACGAAGGTGGTGTCCAGGGCACCAAAATGTTTGGTATTGGTGGTCGGGCGTTTACCAAGTCCATCGAGCGCGATTTGAGTGTGTCGTTTGAGCAAGCAGAACAACTTAAACTAGCCATCGGCACCAATAAACTGCCTCAAAATAAAGAGGCAGTGCTCCAAAAAGCCCTGGGTAAAACACTTGATGTCTGGGTGAACGGTGTCGACTTGGCTCTGGCCGAATTTCCACAACTTGATAATCTGCCAAACCGGCTGTTGTTGTGTGGAGGTGGTTCGAGCCTGGACTTATTAATGAATCGTCTGGAAACCACCGATTGGTATAAAGACCTGCCGTTTACTAAGCGACCCGTTGTACAACATATTCAACCCGAACAAGTGGTAGGTATTACTGATAAGACGGGGGTAGTGACTGACCATACCTTTATTACAGCTATGGGTCTACTGAGGGTCGGGCTTGATACGTTGCAACAAGGTCAAGGCAGTAAAGCTGGCTCAATACGTGAACGTATTGATAGAATGTTAAGTACATAAGATGGCAGATACTTCTAAAGACACTATATATATCGACATCGATGACGAAATAACCGGCATCATTGATAAAGTGCAGGGCAGTAAAAAGCATATCGTCGCCCTGGTATTGCCAAAGCGAGCTACCGTATTACAAAGCATCGTCAACATGCGACTGTTAAAGCGCACCGCTGACGCCTCTAAAAAACGGTTAGTATTGATTACTTCTGAGGCTGGGCTCTTGCCCCTGGCAGGCGCTGTTGGTTTGCATGTTGCTAAAACCTTGCAGAGCAAACCGGTCATTCCGCCTGGACCAGATGTACCGCCCGTCCCCGAAGGCACCGAAGATGAAGATGTAGACTTAGATAACAGTGCGCCAATTGGACAGTTGGCCGGCATGGGAGCAGCTGCAGCCGCTGGCGCGGCAGTGGCCGACGACGACGCCGACACCATTGAAATAGATAACGACACTGCCACGCCAGCAACTATAAGCGGCAAAAAATCCAAAAAGTCCAAAAAAGACGGCTACA
>CAZBRC010000018.1:0-17538 GCA_964494415.1 uncultured Candidatus Saccharibacteria bacterium | reverse complement strand
GAGAGACAACACGAACTACGCCCCATACCCGAGAGCATTCTTGAGGTATATCGACGTATTTTCACAGACCAAAACAAGAGCATAGGAGAATAAACGTGATTGAGCTAAAAGAATACCAGCATAGTGCAGTCAATGAGCTTATAAAACAGACGAGGGGCTTACTGGGTACGTCGGGCAGCAAAATATGCGTATTTAAGGCACCGACCGGTTCAGGTAAAACAATCATGATGGCTGAACTGCTAAAACGGTTGAGCGATGAGGACTTGCCGAGCGAATATGTGTTTGTTTGGACTAGCTTGTACGATCTACACTCGCAAAGCAAGGCTAAACTTGCAAGCTACTTGCGTGATACTCGTTACAATCTGTTGAGCCTTGATGAAATGACACAGGACGCTCTCAGCGAAAATAACGTATTGTTCGTGAACTGGCACAGTCTGACCACCACCAAGCAAAACGACGATGCAAGTCAGCGCGAATGGTCTAATGTCTACGTCAAAGACCGTGAAGATGGCAGAAGCGTTGTTGAAGTATTGCAAAAGACTCGTGATGCCGGGCGGCAGATTATCTTAATAGTTGACGAGGCTCACCGCAATTATCTGACCGAAAACTCGCAGCGGTTTATCGCCGAAGTTATCAAGCCTAAGCTGACTATTGAAGTGTCGGCAACACCCCTTATAAAAGTTGATGCAGAAGATATGATGAGCAAAAAGGCTGGATTCGTGAGCGTACCGTTTGACGAGGTCGTAAGTTCGGGTCTTATCAAGCAAGAAACAAGCATCAATCAAGCAATTGGTAAGTATGTTGATATAGCAGCGTCCGCAGACGAGCTTGTTATTGAGGCGGCACTAGCCAAGCGAACTGAGCTAGCAATGCTGTACGACGAAGCTGAGGCTGAGGTGCCAGTAAATCCGCTTATCTTAGTACAGCTGCCTAGTGATACGGAGAAAACCTCAACGCTTGATAAGAGCGTGCGTGAAGAAGTAGAGCAACAGCTTGCCAAGCACGGCATAACTTATGAAAACGGCAAACTGGCAGTCTGGCTGTCAGAAGATAAAAGAAACCTGGAATTGATAGAAAAGCCTACATCTGATGTCGAGGTGCTTATCTTCAAAGAAGCCGTCGCAGTCGGTTGGGATTGTCCACGAGCACAGATACTTGTGATGCTGCGAGCTATACGCTCCCTAACGTTTGAGATACAAACCGTTGGGCGTATTTTACGTATGCCAGAGGCGAAGCATTATGAAACGGCTGAGCTGAATAAAGCCTTTGTGTACACCAACATTGCTGGCATAAACATCAATAATAAGCCCGAGGAGCTAGACTTTTTCAAAACCAAGTTCGCGCACAAGAAAAGTGACATTAGCGAAGTACAGCTGCCGAGTGTGTACTTGCACCGACAAGACTATGGCGACCTTACCGCCAGCTTTAGTAGCCTTCTTGTAAAGTGTTTGAATGAGCGTTTTGGGATTATTGAAACTGATATGGTAAACGCGGCCTATGATAAGGCGGATATTGCCCTTGAGTTGGCTGCTGATGAGCTAAAAACACCGTTACTTGCCGATGTTGTCGTTCACAACCTAGACACCGTACAAGATGAGATCGGTACGCTCAATCTGGAGAAAATTCAAGCAGAAGTAAGCGATGCGAACATTCAAAAGGAGTTTGACTATCTGCTAAAGGCTTGGTGCTTACCTTACGCACCTGCTCGCTCGTTCTCAAAGCTCAAGACAGCTATTTACAAATGGTTTGACTACATTGGCTACGACCAGAGTAAATGGCATGAGGTACAGCGTATAATTGCTTGTTCTCGCAAAAACCAGACTATCCTTGATGAGGTTATAAAAACGGCAAAACTGAAATACGAGCAGATCAAGCCTGCTGAGATAGCTAGTAAAAAGACTACTACTCACAGCAGCTTTTCGTTGCCGGACATAGATTTGTTTGGCGATAACTATGAGGCAGTCAAAGCCGACAGATACCCCTATGATCAATGTTACTTACGAAAAGACCGCTCAGAGCCTGAAAAGTACCTTGAGCGGCAACTGGAAGGTAGCGACAAGGTTGAATGGTGGTACAAAAACGGAGAATCCCAGCAACAGTACTTTGCCATTAGCTATCAAACTAAAGATGAAGAAACAAATCTCGTACGGCTTGCTAACTTTTATGCTGACTACATCGTGAGGTACACAGACGGTAGCGTTGGCATTTACGACACCAAAGCTGGACGAACCGTTACCGAGCAGCCGACTCATGATAAATCAGATGCGTTGCAAGCCTATATTGCTGAGCAAAACAAAGATGGCTCAAAGTTAACCGGCGGCATCCTGAATAAACGAAGCGAGGGTCTGTTTATTTATGAGGGTGATCACTATACATCTGACTTAGACAAGTGGACTAGGTTTAACTTATAAAAACTGTGCGGGGTTATTGTGGCTGATTAGTCTTTGGCTTTTTCGGCATCTGCAAGTGGCTTATACCACTTTGCCATGTCGCCAAAGCTGGCAAAAGCCTGCGGCACAGGATTATTGGATATAAACTTAGCTTCCCAGTACTGATTCCAGTAAGCCTCAATTGAACGCCGGGGATGTTTGGCAATGAATGAGTCATAAAAACTATCAAGCACATCATAATGGTGGGTATGGATAAAGGGTTCCCAGGTTTCCCGAAGCTTGTCATGATCCGCACCCGGCCGATTGATAATTTCAGTCTGCTCCATTGCCCGGTCGTTGTTGTCACCCCAACCTTTTTTCAGTAGCTCAATGGCCTCTTTGTCAGTTGTGGGAGCACTATATCCGAAGGCGGTAAACATGAAGCAACCCTTCAAATAAAATCGGGCTGCCTCCCACTCACGTTTAATGAAACTATCGGACTGATAATCTTTGTTTTCAACCGGGTACAGCAACTCAGAAGGCATGAATGGTTCCCGGCACTTACTACACAGTCGGCCAACCAGTCCGCTCGTGTTGTCTTGCTCGCAGAAGCCTACCGTTACATTACCGTGTAAGAAGAACAGCTTCGGGAAGCTTGTGGTAATGCCAAGTTTAGCTAGACGGATTCGGGACTGCATTAGGAACGGATCCCAGTTGAAGGTAAAGATCGCATCTTTATCGCGCAGGGATAGGTTGATTATGTCGTATAGGTTCGGCTCATCCGGCAGCTCAAGCTCCGAAAAATATTCACGCACCAATGAATCAATTTTGCTCAATTCTTCAGATGAACCCAAGCCAAACAGTTTTGAATAAGCGGCCTCAAAATCTTGTACCGCTAGTTCTTTTAAGTTGTCAGGAAATAAGTCTACCAGCTTCAGGTTTTCGGCTACATTCCGAAGTAGTGGTACTTCACGACCGTTCTTATCACCGTTAGGCAAAGCGGCTTTACTTGCTCCAGCACCAAGTAGAAGTACGTGGGGCTTACCATGAAACGGGTTAGCAATTTCCTGCTCAACGGTGACTTCGTGATCTTCTGTCATCAGTTTAAACGCTAAGCTATTGAAGGCGTGCGGTCTTTGATAACTTGAATCACCGTGCCGCTGATTAGGCCATCCCACTCATCATTTGGGCTTACGTATATAGGGCCGTAGTCGCGAGTCGATTCTGAGCGCAGCACAACAACCTCTTCCTCGTGATCAAAGTAGATGCGCTTTATATTGGCAACGTCATCACGTACGACCACCACATATTCACCATCTTTCGGTGTTTTTCTGGATTCGTCAACTACAACAAAATCGCCGTCATCGATGTTTTTGCTCATAATAACCGCACGGTTCATAGAATCACCGCTGGCTCGCAGGGCAAACAAGTCTTGATAGTTCTTGGTCTTAAGAAGTACAGGCGACACTTCGAGATAGCCCTCGATCTTCTCATCAGCAAAGATAGTGGCTGGCCCGCAGTTAGCACTACCAACAATTGGTATGCGAATAAGGTTTATTACGAAGTCTGCTTGAGAATTTTTGACGTGATCGACTCTGCGAACAGGGCGCATTGACTCACCAAGTAAGCCAGCAGTTACTAGTTGGTCAAAATGGTATTTAACGTTCTGGGGATGGACACGAGTGCTCGTTTCAAGATCGGCAGCTAGTTGGCGGCCAATTTCACGGTAACTGAGCTTCGATAAATCCCTGATCTTTGAGAGCTGAAGTAGCTTCTGTTGAATAGGGTGCATATATGTTAAGTATAACATAGGTAAAAAATACAGCAAAGTAGAAGACTTTAGTCTATTGACGGGCTATTCAAAAATGCTATGCTAAAGGCAGTGTTTATTGTGCAGGTGGGCGCACTTCAAAACACAAACGTTATTTATCAACTTAAGCGAGGGTAAAATCATGGCAAACTATCATGTAACTCCCAAGGGCGACAAATGGCAAGCCAAGCAGCCAGGTGCCACCCGGCCTTCCGGTGTGTTTGATACACAGCGGCAAGCCGAACAACAAGCAAAAGCTTGGTCACATAAATCAGGCGGTGGTGAGGTTACAATCCACGGCCAGGATGGCCGAATTCGTGATAAAGATACTGTTGCGCCAGCTAAAGATCCGTTTCCGCCGCGTGACACAAAACACTAGAGGTTCATATGCAAACTTTAAGAATTCGCCGACGCAACACTACCCGTTCAGGCACAGACTTTTCTACCTTAGACGAATGGATAGTATGGCAAAACGCGGCGACTATACCGGGGCTTAACTCTGCGCTTTGGCGACAAGATGCGTGTGGCGCCTATATGTACCGACACGCTTACGGCGATACGAATAATATCTATGGCTGGGAGATTGACCATATTGTGCCGGTTGCCTATTCCGGCGGTGATGACTGGGGTAATCTCCAGGCTTTACATTGGAAAAATAACCGATTCAAGAGCGACTCTCTACACCAAAATTACTGCGTTATCCGTTACGGAGCCTAGAATTTATGCCGCAATTGCTAACAAAAAAGGACGTCGTTGAGGATCAAGAAGTAGATCTCGGTCTGGATGCCGTCGGTGGCACACCTCTTATTAGCGATGACACCATGAGAGTAATAACTAACGCTAACCAAGCAGTCCTGCAGTCGGCTTCAATGGCATTGGCGTCAATACCCACCAGCGTATTTCAACAAATTGCAATTGCTCAAGATCAGCACGTTCGCCTTATGTCCAGTGTACTCGGATCAATTAACACCCGAGTGTTTGATGATATTTCCAAATCACTCCTACGATTCAGTGAGGCCCTAAAGCCTTCAGCTATATTAGCTAAGCAGTTGCATGCTCTGACAACGCCAAAAATTGACTTGCCAAGGCTATTTGTACCGTCAGTATTTAGTAGCGCCTTTGATGAAACTGAGCCGTATGAAGAAGCTGAAACTGTTGTGGCGACAATACCAATCACTGATAGCAAGCCATCAGTTGTACGCTTACCACGCCTGACTTACGCCAACTTTGGCTTTGAGATCCTGCTTGATGGCCGTTTTGAATACCGGAACCGCATACTCAAAAGCCTTTATCACACATCTATGCACGGAAAATTGCTCGTAATGCTTATTGAAGCCCCCGGGCATTATGTCGCGGACACTTCCATAAAGAGTAAGTTTAGTCTAGACCCTGTCAAAGGAGTGCCCAATTTAATGTCTGAGTTGAAATCAGCGCTTCGTAAAGATGGCATTGAGCTTAAAATTCACCGGCATTGGGGCGAAGGTTACACGCTTGAAGGTACTAAATACTCCGTAAAACGCTCCTGAACTTTTCCGGAAATTATCCAGAACTTCTCAGGTACTAATAGATAGGCCACTCCCCGACAATAAGGGGTATGAAAACACAAGCAGAACTCAATATTATTCAAGTGCCCGTCACGGCGCTCAAGCCCGCAATCTATAACCCCCGTAAATGGAGCGGCCACTCCACTGAGCAGCTCACCGAGAGTATTAAGCGTTTCGGCTTAGTAGATCCGATCATCGCTAACGGCGCAGAAAAACGTAAGAATATCGTAATCGGCGGCCATTTTCGCCTCAAGATTGCCAAAGACCTAGGCTTCACTAAAGTGCCGGTGGTATATGTAGATATACCAGATGAAACCAGAGAAAAGGAACTGAACTTGAGGCTGAACCGCAACACTGGTGAATGGGACCTGGAGTTGCTCAAGCAGTTCGACATTGACCTACTGCTCGACGTTGGCTTTGATGATAGTGACCTTGGCGACATCTGGAACGATGCTCTGGAGACTGATGAAGACGACTTTGACGAAGAAAAAGCTGTCAAACAAGCGGCTGATACGGACATCCAACTAGGTGACCTGTTCCAGCTCGGCAAGCACCGCTTAATATGCGGCAGCTCAACCGACCCAGCAACTATTAAACGTCTAGCTGGTGAACTTACGCCGACCATGTTCTACAGCGACCCGCCCTACAACATTGGACTGGATTACAACAAAGGCGTTGGGCTAAAGTCGGGCTACGGTGGCACAACCAATGATAATAAGAGCGAAGCGGACTATGCTGGCTTCCTCAGCGACATCCTCAAAGCTGCATTGCCGGTACTAGCAGATAGCGTCCACGTTTTCATGTACTGTGACCAGACGTATATCGGGTTACTGCAAACCCTCATGAGTGAACACGGCCTCAAAAACCGGCGGGTCTGCCTGTGGGTGAAAAACGGCTTCAATGTCGTGCCTCAAGTAGCCTTTAATAAGGCCTATGAACCCTGTGTCTATGCCACCCGTGGTACACCATTCTTGTCACCAAGCAGCCAGAACCTGACAGAGATTCTTAATAAGGACGTGGCTTCGGGTAACCGCACCATTGACGACATCGTTGACCTCTTCGATATTTGGCTGGCCAAGCGTGAGGCTGGGCAAGATTACGAACACCCAACGCAGAAGCCGATTACCCTCCACGAAAAGCCGCTGAAGCGTTGTACAAAAATCAATGACGTAGTGCTGGACGTATTCGGGGGATCGGGATCTAGTTTGATCGCTTGTGAACAGATGATGCGTGTGGCGCTACTCAGTGAAATTGAGCCAGTATTTTGCCAAGTCATTATTGACCGCTGGGAAGCCCAAACCGGCCAAAAGGCGGTTAAGTTATGAAGCCGGGCGACATCTACCAACTTGGGAGGCACCGTTTGGCGTGCGGTAGCTCTAGTGACACCAGTTTAGTGGAGCAACTGGTTGGTACGGATAAGGTTGCGATGATTCTCACCGACCCGCCGTATGGTGTGTCATATGTGGAAAGCAAGCGTGGTATCGCCAAGCTGACCACTGATAAAGTCATTGCCAATGACAACATTAAAGGTGAAGCCGACTACGAAGCGTTCACAAGGGCGTGGCTGGAAACCATCAAACCACACCTGACACGCAAAAACACCGTTTACATCTTCAACTCCGACAAAATGCTGTTACCAACCGTCGAAGCCCTGAAAGCCACCGGCGGTAAGTTCGCCCAACTGCTTATCTGGGCTAAAACTCACGCTGTACTGGGACGGCTGGACTACTTGCCTCAACACGAATTAATACTCTATGGCTGGTACGGTACGCACGTCTTTGGCAAGAGCAAAGATAAAAGCATTCTCATCTACCCGAGGCCGAACAAAAGTAAATTGCATCCGACTATGAAACCGGTGGGGTTGCTCCGGCGGCTCATTCTAAACAGTTCCAGTGTCGATGACATGATATTCGACGGCTTTGTCGGCAGCGGCAGCACATTGTTGGCCTGCGAACAGACCAATCGGCGTTGTCTGGCCGTCGAGCTTGATCCTGAGTATTGCCAGGTAGTCATTGATCGCTGGGAAAAACTAACAGGACTGACGGCGGAGAAACTATCATGAGCCGCAACCAAGCCACCGATAAAAAGAAGCTGCTGCTACGACTGGTCAAAACACCAATCGTGGAGGTAGCTTGCACCCAAGCCGGTGTGCCACGCAGCACCTACTATCGCTGGCGAAAACGTGATGAGAAGTTTGCGGAGGCTTGTGATGAAGCACTGGAGGAAAGCACAGGCCGGATCAATGATCTGGCCGAATCGCAGCTAATCGCCGCCATTAAAGACCAAAACATGACGGCTATTATCTTCTGGCTTAAGCATCACCATAACCGCTACGCCACCAAAGTGGAGGTTACGGCACGATTCAAACAAGACGAAGCCTTAACGCCGGAGCAAGAAGCGATTGTGCAAACAGCCCTGCGACTAGCTGGTTTAACAGATGAAAATAATATAACGGAGGTTAACAATGAACAGCCCACTACCTGATGAGTTATGGGAGCACATCCGCTCTAATCGTAAAATACGGATGGCGACAGCCGAACGCAGCCATGAATGGTTCTTTAGCCTCTACTTAGGCGACTATATGGTGTACCCGACAGCGCCGTTTCAGCAGGAAATCTTCGGCCTTACAGAAGACCCTACTGTTAACCACGCCGTGATCGTGGCCTTTCGCGGCTCAGGTAAGTCGACTATTGTCACCATGTCGTACCCGATTTGGGCGATTCTCGGTAAGCAGCAGAAAAAGTTCGTGCTGATTCTTAGCCAAACGCAGAACCAGGCGCGTATGCACCTGGCTAATATTAAACGGGAGTTTGAGAGCAACGAGATATTACGGGCAGATTATGGCCCGCTGGAAGAATCGAGTGACGAGTGGGGGTCAACCTCGTTGGTTTTGAGCCGCTACGGCGCACGGATCAGCGCCGCTTCCACCGACCAAAGTATTCGCGGTATACGGCACGGTAAGCACCGCCCCGACCTTATTATCTGCGACGACGTGGAGGATCTGATGTCGGTAAAAACCTATGAAGGCCGTAACAAAACCCATAATTGGCTGACCGGCGAGGTTATCCCTGCTGGCGACAACAAAACTAAACTCATAATGGTTGGCAACTTACTGCATGAGGATTCCTTGCTTATGCGGGTAAAGTTGCGGTTTGAAACCGGTGACATGGACGGTACGTTTAGAGCTTACCCGATAGTTAGTGATGACGGCCAAACTCTCTGGCCGGGCAAATATCCAAGCTTACCCGACATAGAAGTAGCCAGGCGCAAGATTGGCAACGACAGAGCATGGCTCAGAGAATTTATGCTAAAAATAGTACCGGATGAAGATCAGGTTATCCTGCCGGAGTGGATTCGCTACTACGATGTCCTACCTCCTGAGGACAGTACTAGCCTGCGCTATAAGGCAATAGGCATTGATTTAGCCATATCACAGCGCACCACGGCTGACTGCACGGCGATGTTATCTGCCGAAGTACATGGCTTTGGCAGTGAAATGAAGGTCTATATCTTGCCGAATCCGGTGAACGCCCGTCTCTCACACCTGAAAACCCTTGAGAAAGCCCAAGAATTGGTCGAGAAGCTTGGCAGCAAAAGCAGTGTTAAGCTGTTTGTCGAAGAAGTCGGCTACCAAGGGTCGGTTATAGAGCAACTAACTAAAGAAAACTATGATGCAGAAGGCGTGAAAGTCCGTGGTCAGGACAAACGTGCCCGGCTTACGTCGGTCAGTCACTTAGTAGAGAGCGGCAAGGTGGTCTTCCCCCGCTATGGTGCTCACCAGTTACTGCAACAGCTATTAGGCTTCGGGAGTGAGCGCTATGACGATCTGGCCGATGCGTTCTCTATACTGCTGGAAAAGATTCTGGAGCATGATCACAAGCCGTCAGGCGGTACGGTAGTAGTCGGCACTCACAATTTATGGAAAGACTTCGAGGATTTTGAAAATGGACGAGGTCGCTTCCGGGAGGACCGGTACTATGGTTGGTAGCGAAACGCTTAGTTTAGGGCTCATAAGCCAACTGAGTACCGATAAGCGTATCCGTATGCAGGTGGCGGCCGAAAGCCACTACTGGTTCTTTCATCTGTACCTCAGCCGTTATGTTAAGCACAAAACAGCGCCGTTCCAGCAAGAGATATTTGCACTCACCCAAGATCCCAGCCTGAAACATGTTTGCATCGTGGCTTTCCGTGGCTCCGGCAAGTCAACTATTGTGACGCTATCCTACCCGATCTGGGCGGTACTGGGCATCCAGCAGAAGAAGTTCGTCCTGATTCTGAGCCAAACCCAAGCTCAGGCCAAAATGCACCTCATTAATATCAAGCGCGAATTTGAGTCCAACGAAATCCTCCGTAAGGACTTCGGACCACTCGAGGAAACCAGTGACGAATGGGGCTCGACATCACTAGTACTGACCAAGTACGGTGCTCGCATTAGTGCCGCCTCCACCGATCAGAGTATCCGTGGTATCCGCCACGGCGAGAATCGCCCTGACCTGATCATCGCCGACGACGTTGAGGATATGATGTCCACCAAAACCCGTGAGGGTCGTAATAAGACCTTTGATTGGTTCACTGGCGAGGTACTGCCAGTCGGCGACCAAGGTACCAAGATAGTTACCGTCGGCAACTTGCTCCACGAAGATTCGCTGCTAATGCGACTGAAAGAGCGCATCGCTAAGGACGAAATTGACGGCACCTACCGCGAGTGGCCGATTGTCCAAGCCGGTGAAAGCCTGTGGCTGGGCAAATACCCTGACCACGCCTCACTAAACGTGCTGAGACGCTCAGTCGGCAACAGAATCGCCTGGGAGCGCGAATATCTGCTTCGTATTATTCCGGATGAAGATCAGGTCATTGATGCTAACTGGATTCAGTACTATGACGAGTTACCGCCCAAGAACAAGGAAAACGAGTACATAAACTCGTTCCTATCGGTTGATCTGGCCATATCCCAAAGCGCAACCGCTGATTATACGGCTATAGTCCTGATTCATGTCTACGGCCACAAGCCCGAAGACCGTCGCTACTACATCGATAAGCGATTCGTAAACAAAAAGCTGACCCATATGGCTACGCTTGACACGGTTGCCGCAATGTACGCTGCGCTCAACAACGATTCCGAGCAGAAGCCGGTTGTGTTGGTAGAGCAAGTCATGTACCAAGCGGCGGTCGTGGAGCAGCTGAAAGACCGCGAAATCAAGACCAAGGGTATCAAAATACACTCCGACAAACGGGCGCGGCTTCAGCTGGCGAGCGTGCTATTTGAGCAAAGTATGGTGTATTTCCCAAGAGATCGTGCCATTGCGCCGATTATCCAGCAACTGGTCGGCTTTGGTGTAGAAAAACACGACGACTTGGCAGATGCGATGTCCATGGGGCTGAATTACATCCAGACGAACGTCAAGTGGGCGGTGGTGTTTGGCTTTGGCTTCTTGGGCGGAGATTACACAGAGTATTACGGTATTAAATATAAGGACGAGCAGAAGAAAAAGAGCTAGCTTTAAACATGTACTACCGGTACCCTTGTTGCTTGGAAAGGATGACTATAATGCAGATAACAGAAACAGATTTTAGAGATTACGAAGCAGTTCGGCTTAGTGGCATGACCAACATGTTTGACGTCGAGCTGGTCGGCATGTTGAGCGGCCTTAACCGGTCTCAGATCATAGATATTATGGAAAATTACCCAGCTTATAAAGCTGAGTTTTTAGGAGTTCCCAATGAAAAGTTATAAAAGCCTACACAAGAAGCGCACCGGCACTAGCTTTCGCGGATATATGCTAGCGACTTACAGCGATTTGGTAAAAACGTTCGGCGACCCTAACTCTGAAGGCGATGGCTACAAAGTTGACGTGGAGTGGGTACTCGATACACCGCACGGAGTGGCGACCATTTACAACTATAAAGATGGCAGAGCCTATCTAGGAGAACGAGGATTGCCGATAGAGCATATCTGCGAGTGGCACGTTGGCGGCAAGAACAACGAGGCGTACCGTTACATACGCCAGCAACACTCTGATGTAATAAAAGCGTCTTTAAGCTAGGTTTCACCTCTTAATAACGGTATAATTGCGTTTGTCGAGGCACTAAGCAAGTTGAAAAGCACAGTTTCTGTGCGTATTAAGCCAAGAAATGGGCAGCTACGCACAAAAGAGTAGGCTTAATCGCTTGCTTGGGGCCTCGACAGTCCAGCGTGGCTGTCCTTTTATTATGAAAGACCAGCCTCCTGAGACATAAGTAATTAATGCCAAAGGAGGCAAACAAAATGGGTAAAGATAAGAGCGGAAGCTGGTTCGGCAGACACAAAATATTAACCGTAATAGGAGCATTCATTGTTATAGGCATAATTGCCAGTGCAGCAGGTGGTGGTAGCAAGACAAACACCGCAACGAGTGGTGATGATACTAAAAAGGCTGAAACTGCCGATAATAAGCCATCTATGGCTAAAATCGGTGAAGTTGCCCGAGATGGCAAGTTCGAGTTCACAGTAGCAAGTATGGAATGCGGTAAAGCATCGGTTGGAACAAACGAATACTTAACCAAGCAGGCACAAGGACAGTTCTGCTTCGTGAATGTGACGGTTAAGAATATCGGTAACGAAGCACAAACCTTCGACAGCTCCAGCCAATATTTATACGATGCAGCAGGCGCCAAATTTTCGGCTGACGGTACGGCTTCACTGTATGCAAACCCACAAGGAAGCACTTTCCTAAATCAGATTAATCCGGGTAACAGTGTGACGGGCATCATCGTCTTCGACCTACCAAAGGACAAGACACCAACGATTGCCGAACTCCACGATAGCCCGTTCTCTGGCGGTGTAAAAGTCAACCTACAATAAAACGCTATAATAGAATGAAACAAAGAGGTGAAATGGCCGAGCTTCCGGGCTCGGCTTTTTTATGTAGCTCTGTTCAGAGTGGAAGTAGCAGGCTAATCAGTGCTACAGCCGTGCCAATCAATAGAGCGAAGCCGGCGATTTGCAGGGCTTTGGCACGATCTTTGCGACGGAACTCCTCCAGCTGAACGTTATCGGTTATACCTGCGCTGTTGATGACGTTAAAGACACCTTTAAAACCAAACCCGGCGCAAAAGTGCATGGCGTCTTGCAGAAAACCACTGGCCGCACTGGCGATGGGCAAGATTAATAAAAGTCGCCAAGCATGGGGCGCGTCAATTGTCAGTAAAAATACTAATAAGATAATCGCTGCTATGGTACTGGTAACGCCGATTAAGCGCCGCCGAGCTCGCTCGGGCGCGCCGATGTTGCATACGCCCGGGACGTATTCCTGGCTACTTACGTTCTGAGACATTTTTATGGCTAATGCGTAATTCATTTAGAACCCCAACCTTTCCTTAACAAAAATTAATGTTATTCGATCAGGAGAAACCTCGCTATTTATAATCAGTGTTTTTCGGATTGCGCTAGGTATGCCATAAAGTTGCATTAATCTTTCACTCTCCAGTCCTAAAGTATACTCTTTGATTCGTCGCATCGCCATATCAAGGTCTTTAACGATTTTTTGGGTACCGACCACCCAAAGAACTTTAGCGGCCGAATAAGCGTAAGGTGACAGCTGGCTGCCGGAGTTAGAGGCGATAATAACTTGCCCGTTCTCCGTAACGGCATGCACACTGCCCACTACATAGTCGGGCGCGCTGTTAATCCTGCGGGCCTTCACGCGTTGTTCGCTTTCAGGCAAAGCCATAATCTTCTTGCGTAGGGATACAAAATCTTTTGAATTGTCGATGGCTTCCGCCAGGCCGATTTGATTGGCCGTAGTCGACGTAGCCGTCATAACGCTGGCGCCTTTCTCTATCAGCGACAGCGCTTTATCTTTGGCCTCGGCGCCAGTCTCAACGATGACCGTCGTGATGCCGTTGGCTTCCAGGGCTTGTATGGTGCGCGATAGCTGTTCTGCTGTTGCCAGTCGTTTAAATTGATCGGTCATTTAGGTCTGCTCCCTTGATTGTATAGTAATGCTACTTTGCTCATGTCAATCCTAACACCGCATTAATCTTTGGTCGGTCAAAACCGAGAATCTTTTCTTCGGTGCCGTCATCTTTCTGGATAATGGTAAATGGCACGCCTAGCTGGCCGCTCTTTTCAAGTAATTCTTGTGCTAGTTTTTGGTCTTGGTCGGCGTGCTTTTCTTCGTAGGCGATATTTTTACTCTGCAAGTAGCTTTTAAGCATCTTGCAGTAAGCGCAGGTAGCGGTACTATAGATTGTTATTTTTGGCATGCTTTACTCCCTTATTATTACCGCTTTGTTAATGTATTTCTTGTCAGATAATTGGTCTAACATAAAATACGCTACGTTTGCTCTGGAGATTTTGGACATATTGCCCGGAGTCTGATCTACCTTGTAGGCTGTCTTGCCTTTATTGGTGAGCATAGTGGGTCTGACTTCTGTCCATTGCAGTCCGCTTCTCAGCAATTCTGCATTTTGGACTTTTTTATCCTCATAAATACCTTTCATAAAGGTTTTAGTAAGGACTTTGACTAACGGTTTTTTCCTTACGGATTCATCCATGAAAAATCCTGACTGTATGATGAGCCTTTTTACGTCGTATTTTTTCATGGCTTTTACGATATTCACCGTGGCTGGCCCAACCAGTTTCTCTTTGCTTGGCGGCTTTACGCCAAGAGCGCTCAATACGACGTCTTGGCCTTTTACTACTTTTTCTACATCTTCGTACACCAACGCGTCGCCCCTTACTACGGTAAGACGCTTGTCTTTGATTGGTAATTTTGCTGGGTTTCTTACCAGCGCGGTAACCGTATGGCCAGCCTTCAGGGCTTGCTTTACTAACTGTTGCCCGGTTGGACCTGTTGCGCCTAAGATAGCTAGTCTCATAATTTTAAATAGAAACCGCTATTTTGCCGATGACACTTTCATTTTCGCGGGCTTCAAAGGCTTGGCGTGTTTCGTGTAGTTGGTAAGCCTTGGCAATGTGCGGTGTTACTACACCTTGCTCTATTAGTTTTGTAAGGTCATTCAAAGCCGCTGTATTTACTTGGGTATTTTGACCAATGATAGATATACCTAGTTCTGCGGATTTTGCTTCGTCTGACTGGGCGGCCATAGAAACTGCTTTTCCATCCTTTTTTACAACTTTGAATGACTTTTCAAAGGCCTCGCCGCCGACCATGTCAAAGACCGCGTCGAACTCGGCATTTTCTGGTAAAGCGAGTGTCTTGTAGTCAAGCACTTCGTCCGCACCAAGCTTTTTGACGTAATCAATAGCCTTGGAGTTTGTCGTGGCCGTAACGCCCGCGCCGTAGTGTTTAGCCAGCTGAACTGCAACCGTACCAATTCCGCCAGCTCCTCCTTGGATAAGAATCTTCTGACCCGATTGAAGGTTAATAGTGTCGCGTAATCCTTGTAATGCGCTGACGCCTACAAGTGGCAACGAAGCCGCCTCTTCAAAGCTCAGGTTAGTTGGCATCTTGGCAATTTGCTCAGCACTAGTTAAGGCAAACTGAGCTAAAGCTCCACTAGCACCGCTAAGGGCGTTGGCCTGACCATAAACTTTATCCCCGACAGAAAAACCCTCGACTCCTTCACCAATTTCCTTAATAACCCCGGCAACATCTCCGCCTAATGTTACTGGCAACTCTACCGGTGCCCAGGATTGGGTATAGCCTTCACGAACGGCAGTGTCTATTGGGTTCAGGCTTGATGCTTTGACCTCAATTAATACCATGCTAGGTTTTATGATCGGTTTTTGAATTTCGTTGATTTCTATTGCATCGGCGTGGCCGAATTCTTTTATTTGAGCAGCTTTCATTGTTCTATTTCCCCTCCAATGTTATATTTATCTCAGTACTATATATTTAATAGTACTACATAATTAATAGCAAGTATACATAGATGAAAGATGCTCATAACTGCTCAAATAACCTGAAGCTACTCGGCGATTACTGGACACTTCGTATTATTGATTCGCTTCGAAGTGGTGAACTGCGTTTTTGCCAACTACAACGCGAGGTCGATAACCCTAGTCCCACGACGCTTACGGACCGGCTTAAGAATCTGGAGGCTATGCATTTGGTAAGTCGTTCAGAAGAAACGCAAAGTAAAATATCAGTCACTTATTCTTTAACCAGCCACGGTAGAGAGATTCTACCCATCATTGATGCCATCAACGCCTTTTCAAGAAAAACTAACGTAACAGTCCCGTAAATAAACGCCAAAGGAGTAAGGCAGTGCCCGAAAAGGATAAAATTAACCCTACAGTCGGCGTTAAAACACACAAATTACAGTGGGTGTTTTCGTTTCTGGCCGGTATGTTCTTATTTAACGCTATTCCACATTTCGTAAACGGTATATCCGGCAATGCCTTTCCAACACCATTTGCCGATCCGCCCGGCAGGGGGCTCTCCTCACCAGAACTGAATGTGGCCTGGGCGATATTGAATATTGCTACGGGTTATCTGCTAGCTCGTTCATCAGTTCTAAAAAACAAGACCAGAACTAACGTCGTACCTTTTCTAATTGGTGCCCTAGCAATTAGCTTTATGTTAAGCATAGCCTTCTCTGAAAAAGCCGCGCTATAATCTATGCATGAGTAGGATTGATTGTTAAATAGATCGTGGGAATGCTCGTAAATAACTTTTTCATACTCATGTCTTCTACCTTAGGTCGATAAGTTCAGCCTTCGTAATAGCTGGGCATTGAAAGCGACCACGACTGTTGATACCGACATAAGAACTGCCCCTAACGCCGGGGCTAATACTATACCTGCACCATAGAGAACACCAGCAGCTAAAGGTATTGCGAATACGTTATAACCCGTAGCCCACAATAGATTTTGTTGCATCTTACTGTAAGTGGCTTTTGACAGTTTGATTACCTTTACTACGTCTTGAGGGTCGCTTTTTACCAATATAATGTCGGCTGATTTTATGGCTACGTCCGTGCCAGCACCAATGGCTATGCCTATGTCAGCCTGAGTTAGTGCAGGGGCATCGTTGATACCATCACCAACCATCGCTACTTTTTGCCCGTTTTTCTGTAACTCTTTGACTTTGACAGCCTTGTCTTCTGGTCTAACCTCGGAAAAATACTGGTCTAAACCAAGCTGTTTTGAAACGTAAGCCGCAACTTCGTCCGAGTCGCCAGTTATCATCGCCGTCTTTATACCCATTTCTTTGAGCGTTGCAATAGTTTGCTTTGACTGACTGCGGACAATATCGGCTAAACCTAAAGCACCGATAACTTTTTTATTGGTAATCAGATACACTTCGGTCTTACCCTCTTTAGCGGCTTGTTTTACTGCTTTGGCCATTTCAGCTGGAACGGTCAGTTTATTTTCTTCAATGTAGCGATAGCTGGCAGCAATATACACTTCGTTCCCGTGCAAAGTACCTTGTACGCCTAGTCCAGGCAACGCTTTGAAGCTAGCAACCTTATCAAGATGAATGTGCTCTTCTTCGGCTTTTCGTACAATGCCTTTACCAACAATATGTTCACTGTTTTGCTCAAGGCTGGCAGTGAGGTGCAATACGTCTTCATCCGTGTAGCCTTTTGTAGCCCATACGTCAGTAACACCGTGCTCGCCTTTGGTCAGTGTGCCAGTCTTATCAAACAACACCCAGTCCAATTTACGTGCTGCCTCAAGGGCAATTCGTTTTCGGACAAGTAAGCCATTGCGAGCCGAGAGAGCAGTTGATATTGAAACAACCAATGGAATAGCTAAACCAAGTGCGTGTGGACAAGCGATAATCAGAACCGTAACTGACCGTTCTAATGCAAAGTTCGCATCTTTAGCTATCAGCCAGAAAATAAACGTAACTATGGCAGTAGCGAT
>CAZBRC010000017.1:0-17577 GCA_964494415.1 uncultured Candidatus Saccharibacteria bacterium | reverse complement strand
TGCCAAACTTATGCCACTTATCGGTACGTTCTTACCCCTATTTACTTGGGCAAAGCTCCGAGCTCAATAGTTTTGAATCGGTTGCCTGCTCTGGCGCACGTCTTAAAGATATATCCAGTCGAGACACTGCTTATCACTTAAAGGATACTTCTAAACTTGGTCCCGATTTTGATAACGAGATATTTGGCTCGTATTTAGTCGGGTATCGCCCGCAAGGCTTATTTGTTGAGCAACATAGGCCAGCTGCCCTGACAGTTTCAGTTGTCGGCAATGACACCGGACTACCCGCTCACATCAAACAGTGTCTGCTGCCCGGAAACTGTTTTCGCGGCTATGAGGATCGTGTCGAGTTGTTTCGGGAAATTAATGACCAATTTGATGCCCTCGTCAGTACCTACCTCCAAATCAAAGCAAGCACAGGACCAAAAACCAATATCTACGCAATAGGCTATGGTGAGTTATTTTACCCCTACGGCACTTGTGCACTTAATGTCCACCTTGGAGCTGATGAGATGGTATTAGCAAATCAGCTGATCGACCAACTGAATCTCATGATTAGCAAAGCAGCACGAAGGGCGGGCATAGGCTATGTCGATGTTACCAAGGCGTTTGCAGGCCATCGGCTTTGCGAAACCACCAGCCGTGATGTTGCCATCAATGGGCTCACCGCCGGCAACGATTGGCCAGCAACTACCCATGGCCCTATCGGTAACGAGAGCTATCACCCAAATGCACTTGGTCAACGACTATTGGCCAGTACGATTCAGGAGCAGACGGCCAGCCTGAGTAAGAGTATGCCCGACGCAGACCCCTCTGCTGGCCCACCGGCCGAGACTGCTACAGTCGACTTGCTGCACGCGCCACAACCCCCAAGCAATCGGGTTGTATCCAAACAAATTTACATACCGGACCTAACTCAAGAAGTGGTTCTGAGGGGTCAATCGACTCAGATAAAAACCGCGGGGCAAGATATTGCCTTACAACCGACCACTGCATACCAAGTACAACTTAAGGGGCAGCAGACTTATGCGCTTGGTTTGGTGACATCCACTAGTGATGGCAAGCTGAATGCCACTCTGCAAATACCAAGTGGCCTACCGGCTGGTCAATACACACTCAGCACAACTGGACCAAACAGTAACGGAGAGTCAGTCAATCTATATAGTCAGCTATTTGTGGGAAGTACCTCGGCCGACCTCGACGGTGATGGCATTATCGATACAAACGATTCGTGTGTTGGCACGGCGGCCAGTGGCATAGACAGCGACCAAGATGGTGTAGACGACAGTTGTGATGACTTGATTGACGCCGATCCACTACCAGGCAATCTTTACCGAATTCGCAATGGTGACCAAAGTAAAGGAGAGCGAGCTAGTTTCATATATGTTGAGCGTAATGTGAATCTGGCCAACAGTGCCTTTCACATTCAGGATTTCGATCCAGACAATGACGGCTGGTCCTTGGTAGCTAAAAGTAATAGTGAGGGCACTGGCGGCCGGATAGCTCACTATTGGTTGTCAGAAAACCAGTCAAAGCTATTAACAGACCCTGCCCGCTTTACGCTACGGATTGCCGCCCGTTCGAGCACCAAAGGTTGTGTGCTGCTCGATCCCGAGAATGTTGGAGTTGTGAAGAAAAATCAGCAACGTTCACTCACGCTTTTCCAGACCAATACTGCCAGTTGTGCCTCCAGTTCACCCCGCAACCAAACAGCCGACAGCACGCTGCCGTTGTATCGCCTGCGAACCGACCAAACCGAATTAGGTATAACGGGCCGGGCATATCTAGAGCGTAATGTCAGCGCGGCCGAGCACCTACTTGGTGTCAGTGATTACAGTAAGCAAAACGATGGCTGGGCGGTCGTGGGTAGCCAGAAAATTGCAGACCAAAAGGTGCGCGGCTTAGGAATTGTTAACAGGGACAATAATCAACTGGTCGCCAGCTACGCGCTTAGGCCGGGGGCTAGACAAGTTAACGCCAATCTTCCGGAGGACGAACAGATTCCTATTCAAGCGCTTGAACCCGCTATATTAGTTCAACAGAAGAATAATCTATGCCGGGCGATTGTACCACTCAAGCTGGGGCTGGTAACAAAAGACCAGCGACGTCCATTAGTAAAAGGGCGTGAGTTACACGATTTGCCGTGTCCCAAACACTAGTAAGCTGGGTAGTCTGGGCGAGTTTATTCGGAAGGCTTGAGAACGATGTGACGATCGCGGCCTTCGCCAACTGATTCGGTAGCAATCCCCTCTTCGCCAGCCAATTTGTGAACCGTGCGTCGGTCGGCTGCGTTCATCGGACGTAAGTCCATAGCCTGCCCTGTTTTTTTAACCGACTTCACCCAATCACGAGCCTGGTCAGCCAGCCGGTCGGCTCGCGCTTTCTTGTAGTCTGCTACATCAATGTTGACGCGGGTGATGGTGTATTCCTGGTTGCGTAGTGCATTGCTAACAACATACTGCATTGATCGCAGGGTATCGCCGTGTTGGCCAATTAAAAATCCATTCAAGTGAGTCGACGGGATATGAAGCTCAATGACTTCATCATCTTCGGTGGTAGCGTATACATCGGTGTTTAGGCCAAAAAAGGACAGTAAATCTTCCACGTACTTTTTGGCGTATAAAATTGCCTCGTCTACTTGGGCACTTGTTGCGCTGTCTCCGTCACTCATTTCTTCCTCCGTTTTTTAGCATTTTTGGAGGCTTTCTTTTTACCCGACTTGGCCTTTTTGTTTTTAGGATTTTCGATGACTTCGCCTTCGATAATGGTCTTTTCTTTTTTGGTGGCGCGGCTGGTTTTACCGCCAGAATTTTCAAGCTCTTTTTCGTCTTGTTTAAGGATGCGATCCTGCTGGAAGTAAGCCGTTACCCCGCCAACCAACCAGTATAAGCTCAGGGCTGAGGCAATCCCGATCGTAAAGAAGAAAATCATAATTGGCAAAAAGTAACGGGTGCTGCGACCGATGGCAGCGTTAACCTCTGACTGGTCAGACTGTTTGCCACTGCCGGCTTCGCGTAAGATTTGGCGAAGTCCACGGGCGTCTTTGTCGACGGGCATAAGTTGCTTGCTCTGGAAGTACTGGGCGATGGCACTGGCCAACACAATTAGAAAGGCTGGGAAATAGAAGCCCTGTGGGCCCATGGCTGGGCGAGTCAGATCTACCACCCCGAACAGCGTGGCATCAAACTGGGCTATGTTATTGGTCAATTCCTTTATCCAAGACATGTTTTGTATAAATGGGTAGGCGAGTTGGTAAATGGCGTGTGGGTCTTCCACTACCTTGCGTAAACCTTGATACAGGCCTATCAATACAATCAGCTGAATGATAAGAGTGCCGATAGAACCAAGTGGACTAATTTCGCGCTCTTTATACAGCTCCATGAGCATTTGGGATTCTTTCTGACGGTCACCTTTGGTGGCAGCTTTAATGCGCTTGATTTCGGGTTGAAGTTCGCGCATCGCCTTGGCTTGATGGAGCTGCTTCTTGACCAGTGGCCACATTAAGAAGCGCACCACGATAGTAAAGATAATAATGGCTACACCGAAGTTATGACCAGGAATAATGGCGTATATAAAAACCAGTAGGTTAAAAATTGGTTTAACAATCAAGGCCTGAAAGACTGAAGCGAACATATAACTCCTTTTTGGGTTCACCCTATCATACCATGATTCGGGTGATTTTATAGGGGTTAGCTAGGAAATAATGCCAGCTTGTTTGAGCTGCGCGTGCACCAAACGGTCGACTTCTGACGCTGGGATAGTTCGCAGTTCATCACTAAAAACCGTCACGACCATGTCGTACGGCCGACTGATGTGCGCCGCCTGACGACGAAAAGCTTCATAGAGTCGTCGTCGGATGCGGTTGCGCTGGACAGCGGACTTGCTTACCTTCTTGCTGACAACCACCGCTACCCGATAATCCGTCCGCCGGCTATTGGGTGCATATTTAAGTGCACATAAAGGACCGCGCACAGTTTCACCGTTTTGATATACAAAGCGCAGGCTATTGTAGCCGTGAAACCGATGGCGGCGATTAATCATGCGTTCCGGCGTTTATTTTTTCTTGGCGACGGTCAACTGCTTGCGGCCCTTGAGACGACGGCGTTTTAAAACAGCTTGTCCTGCTCGAGTGCGCATTCGCTTCATAAAGCCATGTTCGCGCAGGGCGCGGCGCTTCTTTGGTTGATAGGTTCGTTTTGGCATAACAGATAATAGTCTACCACAAAACTCAAGCTACGTGATTTTGACAATGTTTTCCCACCTTTCCACGGTCTTTGTCCACCATTCCCCTGGCTTTATCCACAGCTTAACAGAGCGCCAAAAAAACTGTGTATAACTTTATACCTTAGCGGCCGGTTTTAATCAAAATCTCATTTTTCTCTGTGAAACATGTGGAAAACTCCCGGAGTTTTGGTTATATTAGGCTGTATCACGTCTAATAAATGAGGGAGTGTGGAGTGCACGACGCGTTGTGGCAAGCAGTGCTTGGTGAAATTGAGTTGTCTGTTTCGCGTGCCAATTATATGACATGGTTCAAGAACACAACCCTCCTCAAAAACAAAGATGGGGTGCTGGTTGTCGGTGTTCCCAACGTCTTTATAAAACAACAGCTCGAACGAAAATATAATCAGCTGATTTGTGATGTCCTAGCCAAAAATGGTTTGGTGCCCGATAAGGTGGAATACAAGATCTACACACCGCCGACTTCTAATAAGCCTGGTCAAGTGGACGAAACAGAAATCCTTGGCCAGGGTTCGGACAACAATACAAATTCCAGGAATAACAACAGCGGTGCTACATCAACGAGTGGCGGTAGCCGGGGCACCCAAGGACTAAACGAAAAATACACTTTTGAGAGCTTCATTGTTGGTTCGGGTAACGAATTAGCCTACGCCGCTTGCCAAGCTGTGGTTGAACACCCAGGAACCAAATACAATCCTTTGTTTTTGTATGGCGGCGTTGGTATTGGCAAGACTCACCTCATGCAGGCGGTTGGAAACGCCATAATCACCAAAAGGGCCTCTGCCCGAGTGGTGTATGTGTCGTCTGAGCAATTCACGCGTGACTTCATCGAAGCCGTTCGTTTTAAAAAGAACACCGAGTTTGCCAGCCACTACCGCAACGCTGATGTGCTCATTATTGATGACGTTCAATTTATAGCTGGTAAAGACAAAACCCAGGAAGAGTTCTTTCACACCTTTAACGCACTCCACCAAGCAAACAAACAGATTATCTTAAGTAGTGATAAACCACCTAAAGAGATTTTAACCGTCGAGGAGCGACTCCGCAGTCGGCTCGGTGGTGGTATGGCTATTGATATGCAGACGCCAGACTTCGAAACCCGTTGTGCCATTATTCAGACCAAGGCTCAGTCACATCAGGTCGAGCTACAACCAGACGTGGTTGAGTTCTTAGCCAACTACGTACCGACGAACATTCGCGAGCTAGAGGGGGCCCTCAACCAACTCTTGGCATTTTGTGAGATGCGTGGTCTCGAGCCCGATCTTCAGGTGGCGACAAGTCTAATGGGAAACACTAAAAGTCGGCCAAAACACGTCAGCCCCAAACAAATCATCGAACGAACTGCAAAACACTTTCAGGTACCAATCGAGGATATGATGGGACCAAAGCGAGACAAAGACATTGTTATGCCGCGCCAGGTGGCCATGTATATGTTGCGAAGTGAGTTGCGTTTGAGTTTCCCTAAGATTGCCCGTGAGCTTGGTCGTAAAGATCACACTACCGCCATACACTCGGTTGAGAAAATCGGCCGAGAGATTAACTTTGATAACTCTGTGCGCAGCGCAGTAAACGAAATTAAGGAGCGGTTGTATGTGTAAAAGCTGGGTACAAATTGTGTTTTGGGCTGGTACAAACTGTGTGCAGGGTGGGTTGTTATGCACGGGTATTGGTTTGGTAATAATTACATTGTGGTTAAACCGGGTTATTTGTGCACCATTTATACAAGCTTTGTACTATGGTGCTTCCACAGCCACTTTTGGGTTTTCTCATCTGTTAAACAAAAGTTATACACGCTTTCCACAGCACCAATTATTATTAACTACTAATTAAATAGAATAGAAGGTATTAGTAATGAAACTTCAAGTAACCCAAGAAAATCTAAACAAAGCACTAAGCAGTGTTTCAAAAGTTGCCAATAGTCGGGGCACCCTGCCGATTCTGTCAAACGTTTTAATCCGAACCATCGATAATCGGGTGAGTGTGTCTGCTACAAACCTAGATATCGCCATTACCCACAACATTGGTGCCAAGATTGCTCAAGAGGGTTCAATAACCGTACCGGCTCGTTTAATGCAGGACTTCATAGCTAGTTTACCAACTGGGGTTATTGATTTAACTCTCGAAGACAACAAACTACACATCGCCACAGAAAAATACCAATCAACCATCAACGGTGTTCTAGCTGATGATTTTCCGGTGATGCCCGCCATTAGCGATGGCACAACCTGGCAAATCCCCGCCAAACAATTAAAACAAGGTCTGCAACAGGTGGTGGGTGCTGCCTCAAACGACGAAGCTCGTCCGGTTCTCACTGGTGTTTATATTCACACCGACAGCGGCAAACTCTACGCAGTTGCCACCGACAGCTATCGTTTAGCCGAAAAAACACTCACCAAAACCAAAGACCAGGTTAATTTGCTCGTACCAGCCAGTGCCATGCAAGACTTGCTCCGGATAGCTGGCGACGAAGAGGGTGATGTGCAAGTGACCCATGACGACCAACAGGTGTTATTTAAGGTTGGCGACATCGAGCTCATAACCCGTCTAATAGAGGGACGATACCCTGATTACCGAAAGCTTATCCCAGCTGAGTTTGCCAACACCACTAAGCTTAAGCGAGCTGACCTGGTTAATATAACTAAGGTCTCGAGCCTGTTTGCCCGTGAAAGTGCCGGCAGTGTAACTGTTAATCTAGACCCCAAAACAAAACTCGTCAGCATCCACTCAGTGGCTTCGCAACTAGGTGAAAACACCGCCGAAGCCAGTGCAGAAGTGACTGGCGAAGGGTCTATAACACTAAACTCTCGCTACATATTAGACGCCCTCCAGGCCATTGGTGGAAGTGATGTCACCCTATCCTTTAATGGCAAACTAGAGCCAGCCGTACTCCAAGACCCTGCCAGCAAAGATTACATCCATGTTATTATGCCGCTGAAAAGTTAAGACATAAAACAGCTACAATAAAGATGTGATTATACAAACCCTGCGGGCCCAACAGTTTAGATCATATAAAGACGCCTCGTTTGAGTTCGACGCAGGCGTTAATATAATTGTCGGACCAAACGGCAGTGGCAAAACCAATTTACTTGAAGCACTACTGGTGTTGGCGCAAGGTTCAAGTTACCGGGGCGGCGACGGTGATTTGATTGCCTTCAAACAACCATGGGCTCGGCTGGATGGTTATGACACCAAAGGACAGCGAATTGTTAAAATTGTTCGTCAGGCAGACAGCACCCAAAAGACGTTTGACGTCCACGACAAGCCGTTTAAGCGGCTTAGTTACCATCAACGTCTGCCAATCACTTTATTTGAACCAAACCATCTACGCCTACTGACAGGCTCTCCAGAGCTACGCCGCGAACTGCTGGATGGGCTACTGGAACAAACTGTGAGCGGCTATGGGCAACTACGGCGCCGCTATGCGCGAACACTTGCCCAACGAAACGCAGTATTAAAAAACCACCACGGGGATTTCGCCAGCCAACTTTTTATGTGGAACATTCGCCTTAGTGAGTTGGGTGGCCAATTGGTTGAGGCCCGCCTACAGCTTATACAAGACATCAACAAACAGGCCACTAAGATTTATCGACAACTTGCCCACAACCCCAAAAGTACTTTAAAGCTTTCCTATAGCTCAAGCATCCAAACCACCCAGTATGCCAGTTCTTTTTTACATACCTTGGAGCGCCAAGAGGAACTTGATTTACAACGTGGTTTTACGGGTAGTGGGCCACACCGCGATGACATTACTATTGAGCTCAACAAGCAACTAGCTCAAGCAACAGCCTCACGCGGTGAAACTCGGTCAATTGCCTTAACGCTAAAAATCATCGAGCTCCTACTGATCGAGAAAGTGCATGGCCACAAACCAATCCTACTGCTTGACGATGTCTTTAGTGAGCTCGACGGCAGTCGGCGAAAAGCACTCACCAATGTTATTAAGGGATATCAAACCTTTATAACTACCACCGACGCAGATATAGTGGTGCAGCATTTTATG
Source organism: uncultured Candidatus Saccharibacteria bacterium (assembly GCA_964494415.1). GTDB lineage: Bacteria > Patescibacteriota > Saccharimonadia > Saccharimonadales > OMJO01 > CAZBRC01. The sequence goes on along the minus strand of CAZBRC010000017.1, from coordinate 9,335 downwards.
GATAACTGCACCATCATTCCCCTAGGCGGTTAAGTCACTCCAACTGCTACTGTAAGCTAGTGTTAATGATTGTGTATTGATTAGTATCGATACCAATCTTTTTTACGGCGTCATTGATGGCTTGTTTGGTTTGAGTGATGCGAATCGGGTCGTAGGTAAATGATTGCAGACTATCGTTGTAGGTCAGCTCGCCAAGCTCGGGTGTTACAAATATGTACTTACCGTACGCCGAAACCGCGGTAATATCCGAAACCTTTTGTAGGTCCGCTACCTTTTTGTCGATATCGTCGTTGTTGCCAGACTGCTCATTAACTAACAGGGCAAACTTCTTGTCGTTGTCACCAGTTACATTTAGAACATAGCCGTTGGGGGTGATTTGCAAACCGTTAATAGTGTAGGAGCCGGCACTATATTCCACGTAGCCTTGTTGTTGATTTATGTCTAGGTTGAGAATATCTTTATCGCGTACAACCAAAAAACCATTCTGGCTGGGATACATGCTCTTCACACCCATCACCGAGTAGATGTAATCTGGCTTATCGCCAGAAATGTCGTAGACGAACATCTGGCTATCACCCAACGCACACAGTCGCCCAGTGCCACACACAGTTGCCTGGCTAAAACGCTGCTTAAAGGAGTAGGTGCGCGATGTTTGGCCGTTGCCTACAACAACCTGGGAGGACTGTTTCTTGCTGTCAGACGTGCTGCTATATAACGCCACCAGGCTATCATTACCAACTGCAAAACTAGTCGGGACGACTTTGTCCGACGCAACAGTAGCGATTTTAAGAGTACTTGGTTTGGCGTTGGTTGAGGTGTAGTACAGAACTTTAGAAAGATTTGTATCGTATATGACGAAACCATCCCGGAAGGGTTTTATGCCGTAGGCTGTCTCACCAGACAGGTCACCCAGTTTTACTTCGCTCTTGAGTGCTAGGCTGGCGTCGGTTTGATATATTGATTGATAAGGCTCGGTTTCGCCAAAAGAGGGCCACTGTAGCAAAACCAGGCTACCCTGTTTGGTGTCAATGATGCCCTCCACTGACCCGGCAGCCACATTTGGGTTAGCGATGGTTTGAGTGGGTTCCCGACCACTTGCCGGCTTATGAATCTTAATGTTCGAGTAACTGTCAGCACAGGTGTACGAGACCAACACAGACCCCAATAGGTGCATGCAATTTTCTGGGTCGGCACCAACAAACGAGCGAGCTTTCTGGGGTTGTAACTGAGCCGCAACATTTGTGGTACTCCAGAAGCCCCGCGCATTAACTACCGAGAAATAACTTTTGCCATTCTGGCTTACAGTCGCCTCATAACTCCCCCGAGTCACTCGCTGCTTAAACTGGGTATCGGTTGTCTCTTTACTGATACTCTTGGAAGCATTTTGTTTAGCCAGCTCATAGGTAATGCTTTTTCCGCCTTGTCCTGCCACAGAGATGTCGATAAACGCCGTGTTGGCTAACCAGTACAGTCCAAACAGAACTACTACAGCCGCCACCAAGCCAAAAATCTTTGTTTTCATCCCCTCTCCTAACATCCCGTTATAGTACCCGTTCCGTCAGCCGAAGGCGTGGTTTGCGAACCATACTTCGCCAGTATGGCCGTAGCAAATCGCAGCCGCACTGGTTTATTACCTTCAATATCTCGTGGGCGCTCAAATTCGATGAGGATTATGAAGGTAGCATCCTGTAGGGTAGTTGATTGCTTGAGTTTATTGTAAACACCCCCGTAACTTGTGGTAAGTTCTTGCCACAAGAAGTCTAGCTGTGTGGCAAGATCGCCGTCTTTTGTACCGCGTTGGGCGGCGAAATCGTGAAGATTTTGCTGCCGATTCTTACTAGTCCACTGAGCCAAGCCATACCCAGTTGTACCGTCGATACGCATCGTGTCATCCAAGCTAGATGGTTGGCCGGCGACCGATTTTTCGCCGCGAGAGTTTGTACCCCCGTATTGTACAAGATTCGGCCGGAAGCCAGACTCTGCCTGGATGTTGCCCATAAAACCAGCTGCCTGGTTTGCGGTTAGACCCTTGCCAACTAAGAAGTTAAAGATCTTTTCGATATTCTCGGAGCCCACTAGATTGCTGCTGCCAGAGCACACGCAACCGCCAGAAGAATTAGAGTTACTACTCGTTCCATTAGTAACTGACTTTACGATGAGATCTGTCATAGCTTTGATTCCTTGATCCGTTAAGTGGACAAATTGATCGGCCCGGCGAATGTAGCCATTGTCTGGCGCGTTAACATTCATATTGGTGGGGTCTGCGCTTCCACCAAAGACGGCCTTGTTCCAGGAGATTACCTGAAAATTATTTTGTTTGGCTTGGGTCTGGATAATGCTGTTAACGCTGTCCAGTGTTGCTTTTAGATCTTGACGCTGAACGGTTGCAGTATCAACCCAGTAGATTGTTGAGTTTGGTGCAATTCCTCTAATCTTAGTAATCATCTGACCAACGGTCGCGGCCGAAAAACCACCAGAGTTAGTGCCCAGCTCTACCACTACCCTTAACGATTTGTTGGCGTTGGCTGGATCGTTGGCGAAGCTAGGAAGATCTTGATCGACAGCTCCAAACCCATCCGGTTTGGGTAAACCACCAGTTAACTGCCGGGCGCTTAGGGCATTAGCCTTGAACGTCCAGCCACCGCTGGCCAGCCCAGCCGATATGCCGGCTTGGACCTGGGTGCCGATAGAGTCACCAACAAAATAAACCGGTCCTGCCTGGGCTGGGCTGGCCTCAGTGCCACCCAAAGCGCTACAGTCTACATCTTCGGCAGTATTAAAGTATCGAGCACCAGATTGAAAGGCCTTCCTTTGTTCGTCAGAGAACGCCGGACTATCAGCCCATACTCGCACCGGCAAGCTAACAAGTATCAGAAGGGCGGCGGTTAGGACAAGGCTGGAACGAAGGAGGTGTTGTTTCATTTCAGCCTCGCCACCAAGTAATTACCACGACCAAGCGAGTCCACTACCTCGGCACCACCCAGGTTGGGCATTCTGTCGCCACCGGATGCACTTGCTTGGTTCTTTCTTGGGTCAGTCCCACCCACGAATATATAGGTGTGCCCCAGTGCTCCAGCACTGCGGCCCTTATTGACGATCAGGATGTCACCAGGCTGGAGGTCATTAACACTCGCCACAGTAGGCAGCACGTTGTACTTCTCTGGGTGACCACGTACATAGTCTTCTTGAGCGACAGTAGATGATAGTGGATAGGTTGGATCGGCGCCGCTGGCGCGCATTACAGTGGCCACAAACGCACCACAGTCTGCACCATGATATGGAGCACCTTTGTTGTATTGAAGCAGAGCCGCTGCATATTCCTGTTTTGGGCTCAACGGTCCAGTACGGCCTGGTTCGCTTGCGCGATCAGCGGGCGGCCACTTTTCGGGCCACGAGAACAAGCGCGCTAACTCAACAATACTGGTGGCGTTGCCGCTAATAGCGACTTTAGACGATGCGCCTGTTGCGCCAAACCCAATATCAGTACACGATTGGGTGTCACCAGAGTTATAGCAGTCAGCAGCTTCAGCAATCTTTGTATCCAGGATTAAGAAGCGAAGGCGCTTCCAGTCGCTATTTGCATCGGCACAGTTATTGCTATTGCTATAAAAATCTTTCTTCGTCACATCTAATGATTCGGTCGAACTGGTTACGTTGCCGTCTGTTGTGAGGGTTACTCCAAAACAAGCTTTGGCTCGGTTTATAAATGATTCACCACTTGGTCCCTTTAATATCTCTGTGGCTTTCTGCGCATTCGCAAACGGGTCAGCGTAGTCGTTGGAGTTAAGGTCCTCAAGACTAAAGCCAACCTCAGGAAATCCATAATCGTAAGTGTCGGCAGCCAAAGCTCGACGCGAGAAAGGAGTTAACAGTGAGCCAAAGAATTTACCTGGATTAGTGAACGTACTAGCTATAGACGTCATGTATTGATTGCTGCTAGCAGGTTTACCATCAATTGCTTTGGCCACGAGCGAGTCTGGGGAGTATGGGTTAAACATGCGCTGGGCAAAGCTTTGTTTACTCAGCCTATCCTGTTGAACCTGATTTTCGTATTGACGCATCTCTGTTGACTGCAGTGTTGAAAGGGCGGTCCCGCCCAGTGCCGCGAACGAGTCATTGGCTGCTAAACGAGCCCCGAAGTTGATGTAGTTACCATAGTCTGGTCCTGCCACAACTGCGGGTATGGGGCTGCCCGCAACCCATCGAACAATACTCCCGATTGCATCATTAAGCGCACCTGAACGAACCACAATCTCTTGTCCGATTGTGGCGACGGGCGCTGTCACTACGCCAACAATGGTCATTGCCAGAGATCCAACCGTGCTATTAGCAACAGAGCAAATACCGCCCAGCCCCGGAATACCATCAATGAACTGAGTAAAGAGGTTACCTTCCTGAATTTTTGATATACTGGCTGCCTCGGGGATATCTGGTCCTGTTAAGGCTTGTCCCTGCTCTGCCTGGATGCTGCGGGCCGATGACCAAGACTGCCCCTTAGCATCTGTAAGTTGCTTATTATAAAAGCTGAGTTGGGTCAGGTTAACATCCTTGCCGTTCATCACTTGATTTCCAAGTGATATGGCTTGCACCCCAGTGCGTACAAGGGGCAACACAACGAGATCATGTTTTAAACCGTCGGCTGCTTGGGCGATCCCCCGAGCGGCACAAGCCAGTCCAACTACTGCAGTTGTGCCAAGGCCAACCCTTCCAGCAGTGGATTCCGTCAATTTGCTTATGGCCCCAGCCCCAACCTCATCGGTGGTCGCTGGCGGGATATCTGCATCAATGTTATCTGCCGAATTCGTAATGTCCTTAGCATCTTTTGCAAAGTCATTTGTTTTATCTGCGCCGTCTTGGTTGTCTTTGACTTTATTTTGATCGGTCTTACCATTTTGGTCTTTAGCATTAGTGTCGCCCGTTGCGGTTAACGCTTCTGTCTCTCCCTTGCGTATTCGTTGCTTAGTTTTTTCGAGCCAGGCGGTGAACTGCTCATCAATCGAGCCTGTTATTTTAGCATCTAGTTTTTTAATCGGGTGCCAGGTTACGCCGTCGCGTACACCCATAATGCGGGTGGCGGCTGACCCTGGAATTTTTCCGATACCCGCTTCTTCTATCAATACCCCATTGAAACTACGATTTTTAAAATAACCACCAATGTCTTCGGTTGTAGCGACAAGGGTGCCGTCGGGTGCATCTGTCAGTTGCACATTGTACTTTTCTAAGAACCGAGCTTTGAAGTCTTCCCTGCTAAGATCCCGGAAGTTCTCCCCGTTACGTGCGTTCGCACTAAACTTATCCTGATCAACCGTTACACCCTCATATTGAGCCGTGAACCCCTTGGAAAAATTTTTCTGAATACCAATATCGGAGAGCTTACCGTCGATACTTTGAGCTACTCTACTTCCGACAATGCCCAGACGAGTATTCTCAAGTGTGCCGGTATTATAATTCTTTGAAAACCTATAAAAAGCCATGGTTCGACTATCGCCACTATCTTCCAGGGACTGAAAATGAAAGCGTGACAGAAGCTGGGCAATATGTATGAACTGGAGCGGGCCACTCGCAATTGAAAAAAGTCCTACCACACCAACGATTGCCGCAGCCGCAACACCACCGCCAATCGCTCGTTTACGAGTAACAAATCTACCAATTCCAGTAGCGCTGGTGGTGGCATTAAAGCCCCCACCAATCACGTCGCTGACATTTGTGTTTGCGTCTGAATTGCCGGAGTTTTGGCTATTGCTAGCGCCGTTTATAAAACTAGATGCTGCCTGCTCGGCTGATTTTAGCGTAGAACTGATTGAACCTTTTGTAGTATTACCGCTAGAAGATGGTTTGTCACCCACCGAACTAACTACATTATGGCTTGTACCGCCAGAGCTGCTACCCCCAGATTCGAGGTTACGTAAATTAGGGCCGGTAACCGGCTTGTCATCCTCTTTGTCGTAAACTGGTTGCGGCAATGCCATGTGTTTGTCTCATTATACTCCCGGGGTTAATCGGTTGTTAAGGTCGATTGTGCCTTGGGGTTGGTTTAAGTCGCCTAACTGCTCTATTTGTTTTACCTGTTCGGGGTTTGTGGTAATCAGATTGGTTTCTGTGGGGCTGGCGGCAATCTGAATATGTACGTGATTCTGCCCTGCAAAGAATAAACCTTGTCCAACTGGGAATTGGCTGAGACGCTTTCGCTCCTCACTAGTTAATTTGAAGACATCAGCCAAGACATCAACCGCCGATGGCGACTGCTTAAGCAAGATTTGCATAGAAGCGTTCGCGACAATTGCACGACCCATTCGTGAACCCATAAAGTCTTCAACGTCCTGCGTGATGGTGGTGATGCCAAGGTTATATTTGCGGGCTCGTTTAGCCAAGCTAAACAAGAAGCTGGCACTGTCCTCGTATTTCATGAGCTGCCAAGCTTCGTCGACCACCAGGATGCGGCGTTTCTTGTCGGACTTGGTTTTATTCCAAATAAAGTTCAACACAATATACATGGCAACAGGTCGTAGTTCATCCTCGAGGTCGCGAATGTTAAATACGACTAGCGGATTATTAATATCAATATTGCTTTGTTGCGAGAAAATTCCGGCAAACGTACCACTGGTGTACTTGCGCAGCCGTTGAGCTAGCTGTGGCCCAGACCCGCCCATGTGTAACAAGGTGTCATACAAGTCATTGATGGTTGGCGGCGGTGAGTTGTGGGTCAGCGGATCATTGGTGATACCAGCTTTAGCGTAGGTCTCGATGAGGGCTGCATCGAGGTCAGCTTCTTCGGCGGGGTTCAAAGCAGGAGCCATGGCACCACTGTTACCCAACATCTGCGCCTGGGCACCACCCATCATAAGACGCAAGAGACCATGCAGCGTAATCAGGTTGCTGCGCAGGGCATTGTCAGCTTCTTCACTATCCACAACCCGCGGAATATCAAACGGGTTGATGCGGGTTGGCGAGTTTAAGCTCAAGCGTACATAAGCGCCACCGACGGCTTCCGCCATTCGTTGATATTCGTTTTCTGGGTCGATGATGAATATTTCAGTGCCAAACATCATGCTACGCAGTGCCTCAAGCTTAACCGTAAACGACTTACCGGCACCCGACTTAGCAAAGACCACTGAGTTGCCGTTTTCTAGGCTAAAACGATCAAAAATCACCAGACCTGAGTTATGCATGTTAATTCCATACAAAATGCCGTTATCCTGGCTCAAATCAGCTGACGTAAAGGGGAAACTGGTGCTCAGAGCTCCGGTGTTGAAGTTGCGTTTGATCTGTAGCTGGTCGGTCAGTTGTGGAATAGTGCTATTGAGCCCCTGCTCTTGTTGGGATGTGGCCGGCTTAGAGTACACCAGTTGCTGACCCAACACAGACTCGATTTTATGAGCCACAAACTCCAACTCATCCATACTATTTCCGTATAGGGTAAAGTAGAGCCCAAATCGGAAGAACCGTTCTTCACCGACCTGTAATTTATCACGCATTTCTTCGGCGTCTTGAATGGCGGCTTGCTTGCCTGGGTCACGGATACGTCCCTTTTCGGCGTCTATTTGCAAACCTGCCTCTAGCTGCGTTACTTTCTTGCGCAGGTTTTCTAACACCACCTGGCTTTCAACGGGATAAATCATCATAGATAGGTCCATAACCTCGTCCATATTCACCATGCTGCTGAGCCAGCCAGTGTAAATCTGCCGAGGATAGCCATACACGTAATAGGTACGGGCGTAACGAGTGCCGAGTTGGAAATGGGTCGTACTAAACTCGACCGAGCTTGGCGCGATAAAGTCGCGCAGTGCAGTGATCCCCTTTTGGAATGCTGCCGTAACTTCTTGCTGCTCACGGGCGCGTTGCTCTTGAGCTACGGCTACCGGGTCGACCGGGTTTTGTTTACGTCGCAAGGCCATTACAGTAACTCCCTATCGAGGTTCGGTTGCGGTGCAGTGCCCTGCCCCTTAGTGACAACCGGCGCGGTCAAATCCTCGAAGTTCTTTAATTGTTGGCGAGTGGCCGTGTCAGGGTTGTAGCTGTCATAGTAGAGCTCAATCAGTTCCTGGGTGTCTAGTGGCAAACCTTGGATACCACACTGCTGTAGGCCACCCAGAACTGCCTGTACACGGTTGCGGAGTTCGTCCTTAGCTTTGTTCAAGTCGGCCTCATTAATGGTTACATGTTGTTCCTTGCTGTTGAACAATCCGGCCAAACCAGAGAAGAAGTTTTTACTCTGGTTAATTGCCCGCTGAATGTCCGCCACTGGGAAGAACGGAATAACTACGTAGAACTTCTTATCCATGATGTTGGTTTGCTGGGCCAAATCATCAATGAAACCGATGTAATCTTCCATCAGCAGGGCCAACAACATATTGTCGTGTTCGGTGCGGATTTTATCGAGCCGTTCAATATACGGTCGCAAATCTACCTTTTGGGAGCGAATAAAAATCTGCACCGGGAAGTACAGCGAGTTCAAGAAACCCTGGTATGAGTACTCAACAGCCTCTCGCTCACCCGGGCTCATCAAGTCGAAGTTAATAGACTTGACCATTACGACTGACCGGAACGAACCGTCGTTCATGATGACGATACCATCGCGAATCTCGGCTATTTGTAATAGGTTTTGCGTGCTATTGGGGTTGGTTGGTACAGCCACTGGTGCGTTGGGTTGTGGCTGTCCAGGCATGGTAGGCTGACCAGCTGGCATCGGTTGACCCGGCATAGCCGGTGGTGCGCCTGCTTGAGGGTAGGCGCCGGCTTGGTTGGCATAACCGGTAGGAGGATACGGCGCAGGTGGCGGCCCGGGGTTGGGGGCTGATTGATATGGGTTGGCGTAGGCTGGGGGTTGCTGATTCAAAGGTGATGGTGGGTATGGTGAACTAGCCGATGGAGGCACGCTGTTCATCGGATCAGGTGTCGGTGCGTTGCCGCCGGGTACGGGTCCGGCTGGCGGCTGATTGTCAGAAGGATTCATGTACTATATTGACCCACTCTTTTCGCCCACATTAGGGGTAATGACCTCTGTTGCCACGTAGGTTAGTGCAATGATATGACTACCTCGTCCGAACCGGAAGCCTTGTTGGCTTGACGGGCGATGGTGGCGACGTTGAGATCGTCGTTATTAGCGAGTTCTATTATAGCAGGGTCAGAGGCCGATGCCAGTGGTTTATCAGAGGCGGTTCCAGATTTTTTGTGTTTGGCCTTTTTAGTCTCTGGATCCAACTTGCGCATATGCGCAAAGGTGGTGGCTGAGTCAAGCTTACTGTGTTTAATAGCCGCGCTTACAGTTGGGTCATCGCTGGCTGCTGGCTGGCCGATGGGTTGGCCAAACCAGGGGTTAGCCGCCGCTTCTGCGG
>CAZBRC010000016.1:0-17904 GCA_964494415.1 uncultured Candidatus Saccharibacteria bacterium | reverse complement strand
CGGCGTCGAAATCCTTCAGGAGCTTCAGTTCGTAATCCTTACCGTCACGCAACAACTTTTTGGTAGTGATCTCGGAGATATCTATATATCGCAGGACAGCTAATTCGATGATAGCCGCCGACAGCGCTGTCGGCGGTAAACGTTCTTGCATGATAAAAGCACTACTGAGTACATTAAAGCCCTTAGGCGGGTCATATTGTGGAACGATAACGCCCCGTCCCTTTGGGTCACGCCCGTACTTTCGCCAGCGCGTCAACATCACAATCAGAGTAATAGAAGGTAGGCCAAGCACCAAGAGCCCAGCTATCAACCATAACATTTGTTGGTGACGTCGAGCCGCGGCAATCTCCGGGCCCAAGACAAACGTCCCTTTGTTAAAGCCGAGTACGTATGTCAGGGTTTGGAACGCGCCAACATTAGCCGCCGACGCCGTCACGACTGTCTCGGTGTCGCTGACCTGCCGGCTTATCGTACAATCTTTGGCTTTACTGCCGTAAGTACCCGTAAAGCATTCTTGTTGAGGTAGTAGGCTTGTCTGTAGATATTTTGGAATATGTACCTTGGCAGTTACGTTGGTCATGGTCTGCGGCCAGGCATCACCATTAACATCCCAGTAAAGCTCATCGTGATCTGGCAGAAACAGAATCACGTTACTCATGTGATACTTGATGATGTACGTCTGTGAACCATGGACGTAACGGTCTGGGTCACCGATTTTTAAAATCAAGTTATCGTTTTCTGTCGAACGGGAATATTGAACCGGGCTGCCAGTGCTTGTCGTAACGGAATCAATCTCCAGGCTAACGGTGTGTTTTTGGTAGGTTTTAGGGATTGCTCGCAGTATTCCATGATTTTGATCAAACTGGGGGAACTGGGCGGTAATTGACTCTGTAACCGCCATTTGGCTGCTCTGGGCTGCGCTGCGCGACAAGTAATAGTCGGCGCTGAAATTGGTGATTTGGAAATCCTGGACTGATGCGCTGGCAGCCCGTGGAAGCAGTAGATTCGCTACTAAACTCGCCAACACGAGCAATACAACAAAGAACCGTAATCTGCGCATGCCCATATTATATGCCTAAAGCAGCTTATGGAGCTAAGCGATTGATATCACGCGGGAACAACGTAGCCTCTTTAATGTTGTTCAGTCCAATGGTTTTTTCTACCAAACGATCAATACCATAGCCACAGCCGCCGTGTTGCGGCAGCCCAAATTTGAACGCTTGTAAGTAATACTTGTAACCAGGATGCTTAACGTCAAGCCCGGCTTTTTTCATTTGCTCAACGAGTTGTTTATAACGATGTTCACGCAGTGGCACGGTGGCAATTTCTAAACCGCGAAATAGCAAGTCGCCCCACAGCACCGTGGTTGGGTCATCAGGATTCACTTGATGATAGAACTTCATAGCTTCTACCGGGAACTTGGTGGCGTACACCAGTTCTGAGCCATGTTTTTTCTTGGCATAGTCACAGATCCATCGTTCTTCATCAGGTATGAGGTCTTTTTCTTTGGTGGTATCGGTTTTGTTAGCTTTGCTATACAGTTCGTGGATTTCGGCAACCGTAAATTGCGGCACACGGTCACTCAATACCAACGGCGGAGCTTGGAGGCTTTTTAGGTCTTCGGCGTGCTCTTTGTACACACGTTTGAGGACTGAAATAGTCATGTCACCCACCAAATCCAGCACTTCATCGTGGTCCTTAACAAATCCCATCTCGATATCTAACATGGTCAACTCACTCATGTGACGAGTAGTGGCACTCGGCTCAGCCCGAAAGGCTGGGCCAATTTCGAAGACTCGCTCAAAGGCGCCAACCATCATTTGTTTATAAAACTGGGGACTTTGAGCCAAGGTTGCTTCTTTGCCAAAATAGTCCAGTTTAAAGACTTCCGCCCCACCCTCGGTTGCACCGGGCAGTAGTTTTGGCGTCTGTATTTCTACAAATTCACGCTCAACTAAATACTCGCGGATGTAGCGATTAATATCGGCTCGGATGCGGAATATTTTTTGCTCTTGCAGGTTACGGACGTTGAGCGGTCGATACTCGAATAACGTATCTAGGTTTTCGGCTTTGTGTTGGATCGGCTTGTCAATCTCGATTGGCGGCTCTTCGCTTACCGGCACTTCTATAGTCAAGGTTGGGCTGTGAATTTCGGCTCCGCCAGGTGCACGTTCTTCTTTTTTTGATTCGCCAGAAACCGTTAAAACTGTGCCGATCTGTAGGCCACGTAGTTTTTCGGATTCGGCTTTGTCATGAATAACGACCTGCACCAGGCCAGTGCGGTCCCGAACATTAATGAATGTCAGCCCGCCCAGCAGACGTTTTTTATGAAGCCAACCTTCTACAGTGACGGTTTCGCCAATGTGAGCAGAAACATCTTTATTTAGAACTCTCATCGGAGTTATTCTACCACTTCTTGGGGTGTTTCGGCTTTGGTTTCGGCTTTTGACTCAGTTTTTGCTTTGGTATGTTCTTGGTGTTCCAGACGAGCAGCCCGGGCGGCAACGGCTCGCAAATCATCGTATCGATCAAATTCGTCCAGGATTGGCTTACCGATGATTTGCTCCAATACATCTTCCATCGTAATAATACCGACGTATTCTTCGAAGCTATTAACCACAATAAACAGATGGTGTCGGGTTTTTAGAATCGCCTGCAAGGCGTCATACAGACTTTGCTCCTCGTGCACATAAAAAACCTCGTGGCGCATAACATCCTTCACCTTGCCACCGTGCTTGGCATCAACTAAATCTTTCATGAACAACGTACCGACCACCTTGCCATCTTTAGCGCCATACACTGGGAAACGTGAGTGCCCACTTTTATGTAGCTCGTCCATCAGTAATGGACCAATTGCATCGTTTTGTAGTACCGACTTCACTACCCGCTTGGGTGTAAGATGATCACGCACCAGCTGATCGCCAAAAGTCAGGGCATGTTTGGCAATATCGAGGCCGGCCTGGTCAATCCGGTTATCGGCCTGGACTTGTTGGGTGTTAAGCAGCTCGACAAGGTCTTGGGTATCATACAGCCCGGTGTGCAGCGAGATTGGTCGATGCTTGCGGACAAAGCTGACAATTTTATCAAACAGAGGATGCAAGTAATTCAAAAGCCAAGCCAAGACCGGCGCTGCCCAGGCGGCAATACGGGCGCCAACCTTACTTACCTGACTACTGGGAATCCATACAAAACCAACCCATACGACCAAGGCACACACAATGAGCGCCAACCAAGCTGGAAACCACTCACTTACCGCCACAAACAAACACGCGCTCAGAATACCAATAACAGTCCACAGTAATGCCCGTAAGCTTGTCCCATAACTTGCGGCTCTATAGAGGAGCTCCGCCAACTTATCTTGTTTGCGCGCCCGACGCTTGAGTTCACGAATCGGCACCGCCGCATAGGTTCGTTGTAACGATATCGTCGCTATGACGAGCAGCATCAACAATGCCGTCAATATAATGTTCATGCTTTTATAGTAGTTTTATTCTCAGGAATTTCAAAGTTAACCCAGGTACGCTACTATATAGAGACCGTAACGGAAGGAAGTTATGAGTAATCGATTCGTATTAATTTTGTTAGCTCTCATTGTCGGCTTTGCCGGTATTTTTTGGTTTAGTAAAAATAGCAAAAAGGACGCAACCAGCACTTCAACCGCCCAAGCCAGCAATCATATAACTGGTGAAGGTAAAAAGGGTGTAACTGTTGTTGAGTATGGCGACTATCAATGCCCTGCCTGCTACCAGTACGAGCCGATTATCGAAGCGGTTCGTGACAAGTACAAAGCTGACATTTACTTCCAATTCCGTAACTTTCCGATTACCTCAAAGCACCCCAATGCCATGGTATCGGCGCGGGCTGCCGAAGCTGCCGCCAAGCAAAACAAATTCTGGGAAATGCATGACCTTCTCTACAAAGAGCAACAGTCCTGGTCGTCAAGCAGCACCCCAACCAGCTTCTTTGAGCAATATGCCCAGCAGCTGAGCTTAGATGTGGCGAAGTTTAAACAAGATATGAATAGTGGCGAAGTCAACGCCACCATCAACGCCGACATGGCCGATGCAACCAGCAAGAACGTCGAGGGTACACCAACCTTCTTTATTGATGGCAAGAAGATCACCACCCCAAACAGCGTTGATGAATTTGGCAAGCTGATCGAAGAAGCCATCAAGAATAAGAATCAATAGCGAATCGCCCCTATGGCCAGCCCTAACGAAAAAGCCGCCTGCAAACGCAAAGTGCGTTACAGTAGCGACGCGGCTGCACAGGCTGCCATTAAAAAGATTAACCCCGTAAGAGCCCTCGCAAAGCCCTCACGGGTATATCGTTGTCCGGTTTGTGCCGGTTGGCACTTAACGTCCCAACGCTCGCGCTAAGTTGTTTACTCTAGTAATGAATAAACTGCTGCCACCGAGCTCGTTTAACTTTTACTTCCACTTTTTCACTCCTTGAGTGTATGATTTTTATTTTTATGGGCATACCGTCCACCTACTTACACCTTTCCCTCGCACTCCAACCACAAACACGGCTCAATAACAACGTCTCGTGTTTTTTGGTTTTTAAATATTGTTTTTGTCTTTTACCGTAGTTGTTTCTCAGGCAGCTACGTCTAAGCTGGGCTATGTTCTCATAAGCACAAGCGTTTTGTCAACAATTATTTTGCGTTTGGCTTGGTGCCACCCTTGGGGGTGTCATCGGTATAGAGTGGATTAAGCATATTAATCATGTTGCCGGCGTGGGTTCTGAGCGTCACCCGTCGCTTGTGTTCGGCTTCAATTTGCGTGTGAAGCTTCTTCATAACTGCACTGGTGAGCTGTTTATCATGCAGTAGTTTGAATTCTGCATCAAGCGCGGCAAGTTCGGCATCAGCTAGGTCTTCGAGATCGACAAAGGCATCTCGGGCAGTAGTTGAGCGAATCAGCTCGTCGAGTTTTAGGTGCATGGCTTTACTATCACGGTTTTGGGTGTTCTGAATTAAAAACACCATGAGGAATGTCACAATCGTCGTACCAGTGTTAATAACCAACTGCCAGTTACTCGAATAATTAAAGAGCGGACCGGTGAGCGCCCAAACAACTACCACACTGACAGCGATTAAAAACGCCAGAGCGGTACCGGTAAAATTAGAGGTTTTAGCAGCGACTTTGCGAAAAACTTCTTGCATGGGGAGGTTACCTTTTTACACTTATGGTTATTTGTTGTAGAATACATCTATACTTCTTAAAACACAAATATGCAAGATAACGTATTCGCTGAACTCAGTCTCGTAATCGCTATAACGGCGGCCATATCGCTGTTGATGAAGATGATTCGTCAACCGCTGATCTTGGGCTACATTCTGGCCGGCTTGATAGTTGGGCCCACTATGTTCAACTTGATTCACTCGGCCGAGACCTTTCATGCCTTCTCGAGTATTGGCATTGCCCTACTGTTATTCATCATTGGCTTGGGCATGAACATCACCGAACTCAAAAAGCTCGGCCGGGTGGTTATCTTAGCGACCACGGCGTCTTTCGTCACGATGACGATGGTAACGTACGCTATCAGCAGTACGTTGCTGGGCTTCACTAAAACCGAAGCGTTTTTAACTGGCCTGGCTCTCTTCTTTAGTAGCACCATTATTATCGTAAAGATTTTGAGTGATAAGAAAGAACAAAACCGTCTTCATGGTCAGATTGCTATTGGTGTCATCCTAACCGAGGACTTGATTGCTACCCTGGCTCTGCTTTTTATTGTGGCTGGTCAAGGCGAAGGCTTAGATTTCACACAACTCCTCACCCTTTTCGCCAAAGGGGTGTTGCTACTGGGTGCGTTAGCCCTGTGTAGTACGCAACTACTACCGCGGGTCTCGAAACACATCGCTAATTCGCAAGAACTTTTGTTCTTATTTGCCATCGCTTGGGGCTTTGGCATTGCCACCATATTTAAAATGAGTGGTTTTTCGATTGAAGTTGGGGCCTTGTTT
Organism: uncultured Candidatus Saccharibacteria bacterium; assembly: GCA_964494415.1. Classification (GTDB taxonomy): domain Bacteria; phylum Patescibacteriota; class Saccharimonadia; order Saccharimonadales; family OMJO01; genus CAZBRC01. The sequence goes on along the minus strand of CAZBRC010000016.1, from coordinate 11,936 downwards.
GGTGGAGTTGCCCTGGCCTCGTCGCCTTACGCCCGTGAAATCGCATCACGACTCAAACCGTTGCGAGACTTCTTTATCGTACTGTTCTTTATAACGCTGGGTGAAACCATGAACGTTAGTAATCTCTCCACCAGCATTTTGCCGGCCATCATGCTGTCAGCCATCGTTATGCTGCTAAAACCCTTCGCCATCATTTCTTCAATGGGTGCGCTTGGCTACACCAAACGGGTAAGTTTTAAGGCAGGCATTAACCTGTCGCAAATCAGTGAATTTTCCATTATCCTGATTGTGCTGGCCAGTGCCAATAACCTGGTACGAGAAGATCTGACTGCCATCATTAGCCTGGTAGCCATCATTACTATCGCCATATCCACCTACCTGATGCTATACAGTGACCAACTCTTTCCCAAGTTCGACAAAATCAAGCTGCGCCTGTTCGAGAAGCAAGTGTCGTATAAAGAGTCACGCGGTGCTCAAGGATATTCAATGGTACTGTTTGGCTACCACCATGGTGGTCATGAATTCATTAAAGCCTTCCGCGAAATTGGCAAACGATATTTGGTAGTTGACTATGATCCAGGAGTGATAGAGTCACTTGAGCAACAGCAAATTCCTTACATTTACGGTGACGCGACCGATCATGAACTGCTTGAAGAAATCAACATCCACCGCGCCAAGCTAGTAATTAGTACCCTATCTAACTTTGAAGACACTCAACAGCTTGTTACGAGTATTAGCCGTCAGAATCCTTCTGCTGTTATCATTTGCCATGCCGATAACCGCCAGGAGGCCGTTAAACTATATGAACTTGGCAGTACGTATGTGATGATTCCACAGTATATCGGTAGCGAAAAAATTAGTTCATTTATTCGCAAATTTGGGCTAGATAAAAACGAGTTCAATCACTACAGAGACAAGCATCTCGACTACTTACACTCAATACCCGAAAACTCCGAAGCAACCTAGCCATGGCTAAAAAAGACGACAAGCAACAGGAGATTATTCATGATTTGTCGTTTAAGCCTCAAAAGCGCTTAACACTTTTTATTTCTTTGCCCCTTAAAGACCAGGCTGCGCTGATTCACATTCTGAGCAAAACCGTTAAACGGGATATTATGCTGCATTTAGCACCGTTTGATTTGATTGCCTTACTCGAAAACGTTGACCCTGATGAAGCCACCGACCTTCTCCAGTTACTGCCACCGCGCCGCCGCGCCAAAATTATCGACCAGTTTTCTGACAACCTAAAAGAGGCCGTTGGTAAGCTACTGCAGTTTGACCCAGACTCGGCAGCGGGCTTGATGACCCTCGATTATATCCAGACGCAATCCGATATCAAGGTTCGGGAGGTAGCCGAAAAGTTCAAATTGCACGAACAGCGCACTGGTCGATTGCCGGTCGTGCTGGTGGTTGAGGACGGTAAAGTCAAAGGCTCGGTGCCCACCCACAAACTGGCCTTTTCTAATCCTTCAGAAAAGCTAAAAGATTATGTTCGCCACATCCCTACCATCAAACACTCGGCAAACTACGAAGAGGTAATTGATATTTTCAAATCACATCCGCACGACAAAATTGTGGTGTTGAATGATGAAAACAGCCCTATCGGCATCTTGTACTCTGACGACGTCCTGCAACTTATGCACCAGCAAGAATCCGCCTCCCTCTACGACTTTGCTGGTATTAGTGACGAAGAAAGTGTGGTTGACACTACCAAACGCAAAGTACAATTCCGCTACAAGTGGTTGATTATTAATTTGGGCACCGCTTTTCTGGCCGCCTTTACGATTAGTTTATTCGACCAAACAATTGCCAAGTACGTCTTATTGGCTGTATATATGCCGATTGTTGCCGGGATGGGAGGTAATGCCGCCACTCAGACACTTGCCGTGGTGGTGCGCGGAATTTCCTTAAAGCAAATTGACTTGCACACCGCCAAAACCACCCTTAAAAACGAATTGGGGGCAGGTTTTATTAACGGTGTTATTAACGGTGTTCTGGTTGCCTTAGTGGTGATTTTACTGAACGGTGACTATAAGATTGCTTTTATACTGGCCCTGGCCATGATCTTTAATATGCTGGTCGCTAGCTTCTTTGGCGTCATGATTCCACTCATCATGCACCGCTTAGGTAAAGACCCGGCCTCTTCTGCGACCGTCTTTATAACGACCGCCACAGATGTACTGGGCTTCTTGGCATTCCTCGGGCTCGCCACCCTGATTTTGGGGTAGTTCGTTATTACGTTACTGTAACGACTCGTCTGAGTCGGGATAGTACAGGTGGTGTTTCTTAATGTAGGCGAAGACGGCCGGGTCTAAATGCTTGGGCAGCTGGCCGCGTTTGAGGCTGCGGCGGACAGCCGTTGAGGCTGCGGCGGCCTGGGGTGATTCGATCAGCCGGTAACGAAGTTTGACATCTGTGGTGGTTTGAATCTGCCGAATTATAGTGAGCGCTTGTTGTTTGCCGCCCCGCCGCAGCCCAATAATAAATTCCACTGAGCCCGCCAACTGTTTAAAACGCGGCCAGCTGCCCAGATGCGTTAACGCATCATCACCCATTAGCATGCACAGTCGCGCCCCTTTGAAACGAGCCTGCAGTGCCGGTAGGGTGTTCTCGATGGTAAAGCGTTGTTGTTCCAAGATAATGTTACCGAGTTTGGCTTTATGGTTGATGGCAAGCTCAACCATCTCATTGCGGTGCTCAAAAGCCTTGACCCCCTGCTTTCGACGTGGCCGTGGTTCAACCACAAAGAAAAGCTTGTCCAGACCGGCCTGCGTGACAGCGGCCTCAGCCAAGCTGATATGCCCATCATGAATCGGGTCAAATGTACCACTATATATCCCGACCCGCTTGGCTCGTTTCTTCGATAGATTCACTCGGCCGGAATGCCCTCACAGCATTTGGTAGGCATATGACAAGCCGGGCACATAAAGTGACCGTGCACCGGTTCTATCGGGTAGTGGCCACAGTTGTCACAAAAAAACTCAGGCGATTTTTCTTTCACAACTTCTTCATACATTGCTTGTTCTTCGTCAGTCATAAATACATTCTAACCTCTCTATCGCTAAGCACAGCTAACATCACACTTGCATATCTGACAGTTCTTAATCAGCTCATTCTTTATCCAACGGATGTTCATATGGCCTTTAGGGCACTTAAAGTAACGGGAGCCAAATCTGTCATTGGGTAGTTTTTTGTCCATTCCCCCAAATCGACTTTGCGGGCCCATAGTCATAGCATTAGCACTCGATGTCTGATTGTCTTCACCCAAAGAGATTGATAGCCCACAGGCCGAATAACCACGCCCTTGCGCCGCACCGGCCGCGCCAAATCCTCCTAACATGCCTTGGAACGATCCGGTATCAGCTTGGTGTAAATGATGTTCAATGAAATCTGCAAGTTGGCGATCTTGCGATACGCCAGTAAAATTTTTGTCTAGTTTGGATCTATCGAGATGGAGAGCCCGCATCATCTCAATTGTTGAGTAGACCAGTACGTCGTGAAGAATTGCTGTGTCTTCGTCATCAAAGCTGTCACTTCTTCGCATTTTATACAGAGCTCTGGCATACCGCTGATTAAAACCGTGCGCATGGTTAGCAAGCTGCAGTATTAATTGCCGAGCCCCTTCTGTTTGCCGCCCCAAAGCCAATGATTCACATATATGGACGTAGGAATCATTGAACACCTTGTTCATGATTTCCTTGTGTTGATGCGTTACATCCACCGTGTTGGTTTTAGTTTGGAAATCGGGTCCATTAGCTTGGTTAGCTATTTGAAGCGCAAGCTCTTTGGCCTCTTCTGCTGTTAGGGTACGTGTCACGGCGTACTTCAACCAGTTATCTGTAATCTCTCCAATTGGGACATCGACACCTTGTTGGCTAAAGATGTGGCGAAGATGTTGTTTATCACTTCCATCAAACGACAACGATCCGGCAATTACTTTTCCAGTACTAAAATGATAAAGCTGTACGAATCCTCTTTTTCGATGTGGGACATAGCCGATGTTTCGCCAATATTCGTCTCCGCTTTCGGCGGCTGCCTCTTCAACAAATGGGCTGACCACAATAATGGTGTTATAGTCCGTCTCTCCTCGCACCATGCTATCAACCCGTTTGGCATTTTCGTGATCCCAATATGATCTTGTGAGCTGGGGCAAGAAACGTGGGTCTTTCTCGGCTGTCTTTTGTGCACAAATTAGTCCATCGTTTGTCATGGTGGAGATTGCTGTTTTAAGATCTCTGGACATTACCCGTCCATTCATTACCGTTCGTTCATCGAAATCACGAACCTCAAGTCCTCCTAGTTCAGTATCCGTACCGAAGCCTTCTTCTACAGAAGTAAAGAATTCTGCCCTAACCTGCTGGGCTTCAGGGCTGTGAACAACATTGCCGCCAACAGCATCTAGCATAAAAACACCGAGTCGATGGATGCTGCTCAATGACCTACCATAGGTTTCTTCTTCGGGCCGTCGAACCGGCGGCCTTTCTAAAAGTTGTTCTGGCATTAAAAAACCCTGCTGTCTCTAAGCAGGGCAATCAAGTGTTTGCTCCTGCTCGGGAGACTTATTACGGCTGTATCGGACTTTCACCGTTGCGGCACAGTTCCTTTTGGATTACTCATCCTCGGGTCTTCCAGCTCAAATTGTTAACTTGCTAGTAGCATAGCACACGCTGCTTACGCTATATGTAGTAGTTTTCACCTGTTTATAGCCATTTGCTTGTGCATTCCAGACCCTTTCCGTATATTTGCCTACTATGAGCGAACTCCGGACTCCGCAAGACGGTAACTGGCATAACCAAGCCCCACCGTCACTCGAAAGACTTGTTCCCAAAAGCCCAGAACAAGAAATCTATGAGAGTTTTGGGGCTCGTATTGTGAGCTTTGGCGGTTTCGAACAACGACCATTTGCCGAGGCACGCGAGGACTTTATGGCCACCATGCACGAAGCGGCTTCGCCCGACGCGACTAAACCCGAGTTTAGTTTGTGGCCGCTCGAGCTACGCCGCAGCGTTATTCAGCGACTCATATCACCCGACAGTTATGGCACCCTGGTAGGTGACCTTGCCGATTATTGGTCGCAACACGAGATAGAAAAACGCTTGGCAGAACGCAGTATTGTCATCTTTACCAATCACCGGGCATTTTCGGATGTACCGGTGGCATCGGTAGCCATTTCTGACGTACGCCAAGCTGATCCATTTGCCGTGCAGCGAAACGTTCAGGTGGTTGGTCGAATGATCCCCGGCATGAAAGTAGATATGTTTGGCAATGGCGATTTTGTCATAGTCACCGATGTCTTACGACAGGCTGGTCGACAGCTCCAGACGGTGCCCAGTCCTAAGAACTTATCTAGTAGAGCCCTGGAGCTACGCAGCATCTGGAATGAGGAGAGTAAGGAAACCCTTGCCAACCTGCTGGGACAACCCGGCAATATCGTTTTAATTGCTGCCAGCGGGACTCATGACCAAGCAGAAGGTGACCAACTCGTCATGCAACATGTCAACCGAGAAACCATCCGGTTACTGGTGGAAGCCGGGGTTGATGTGATTCCGTTATTTTTCAGCTGCCTGTCGTTTACACCTTCTGGTCTAGTGGCCGCTGATGCTAAATATCGTTTGCTGCCGCCCCGTGCTTTTGCGAATCACGAAGACGGGTTGCAAACTATGATTGAGATGGCGGCAGCCGGTAGCGACGTGCTAGCTGATGAATTCAGTGCCGTTGTCTACGCTGAGAGTTTTGCTGACAAGGGTAGTCGCCTCACCCGAGAGGTTGGTCAACGGGTAGTACAACGGTTGTCAGACTTACGCCATCGCCACGACGACTAATCTTAATGCTGATATATGTCGCGTCGTTTAAAGAATATGATTGCTACCACCGCCATAATAATTACCACGGCACCCAATATGTAAAAATCGCGCCAGTGCGGGCCATACTGCATAATGCCAGGCTTGTTAAAGTAATGGAATGGCGAAAGTTTATCGACAGTTTGGAGTGATTTAACACTTACGGCCAGTGTACTCACCAAGAAGGCTGTAAAAGCAAATACGCCGGCTATGCCACCAGATAATCCTCGCTTGCCGGTAATAGCACCCAATGCAAAACCCAATACGCTAAACACCATCGTCACCAAAAATACAGCCAGAGCCCCAATCAACAACCGGCCATAATCAATATGCTCACCAATAAACAGCACGCCGATGGTTACTCCCCCAAAGATACCACCCAGACAAGTTAGTGCCAGCAGTGTACTGGCCGCTAACAACTTCTGTATATAGACATTGCCCCGCTTAATGGGTTGGATGAGCACGGTTTGTAATGTGCCGTCACCTTCTTCTCCTGCCAAGACACCGGTAAACAAAATGATGCCCATGATGAGTGTCATGAAAACCAGTTGAGAAAATATCTGAACATCGGTGTAACCACCAACCGTAGCGTAGGCAGAAGAGTCACCCACAAATGCCCGCAATGAATCTGGCGCATCTTTAAGTGAGTCGGCAAAGGACTTACTAAGGGTTGGATAAAACACCATGGTAAAGGCCACAAGTGCGGCTATGCCGACTGTCCAACTTATTAACATCCAGCGCTTGGTATAAATAGTCTTGCTGAAAACTGATTTAAACATTAGGATTTGCCTCCGTAGTACTGCAAGAAGACAGTTTCTAAGTCGGCGTCTTGAATCTGTACATCGGCTACTGTATGTTTTACCAAAAGCTTGAGTAAGACATTGATATCGCCATCGAACGTAATTTCCATGCGCTCTTTGTTGGCGGCATGTACTTTTACGCCGGCCAGCTTGCGCAAGCTGGCGACTAAACCAGCCGAACCACCGGTTATAGTAACCCGCTTCGGCAATGCCTCGGCAATATCTAACATGTTGCGTACAGCAATCAGCTTACCTTCTTTAATGAAGGCGGCTTGATCACAGATTTCTTGAACTTCACTTAAGACGTGAGACGAGATAAACGTCGTTTTACCGTCTGCTTTGCGTTCGTTGATGATACGGTTGAACTCAACCTGGATCAGCGGGTCCAGACCGCTGGTAGGCTCATCGAGGATGAGCAGTTCTGGATTGTGCATTAATGCCGAGATGAGGCCGATCTTTTGCTTGTTACCGCGTGATAAGGTTTTGATCTTCTTATTGAGGTTGCAGTTTAGGCGTTTGGCCAATTCTTGCATACGCGCTTTTGGAACCCCACTGTGTAAATTGCCGAAGAATTCCAATTGTTGACGACCGGTTAACCCACCATCTAACGCCATATCGCCCGACAGGTAACCAATCCGGCGGCGTATTTCTAAACTTTGCTGTTGAGCATCAAGGCCAAAGATAGTAATTGCGCCACTCGTGGGGCGTATGAGATCCACGAGCATACTGATGGTAGTTGTTTTACCAGCACCATTTGGGCCTAAAAACCCAAACACTGACCCGGCGGCAACTTCCAACGATATATCCTTCACGCCGAGGCTCGTGCCATACAGCTTGGTAAGTTTGTCGAGTTTAATAACAGGGCTCATCTTGGTATATTCTACGCCCTTTATAGCTTTTTCTTTAATGCACTTAGTCGCGGAATAAAGGATTGGGCTGCGCCGTCGAGCCCAAGTACTTTTAGGCAGCCAATCAAGACATACAGCTGATCAACGGTATCGCTGGTTGGTTTGGCGGTGCTTTCGGCTTCTTTAAAAAAGTATTCTATCTTTTCTACCAGCCATTTTTCTTCTCCTGGCTTGATCTGATTACTCCGCAGTTTAGGCTCGGCTTCGGTGGGGACGGTGACTTCTAGGGATCGAGCTGAGTGATCACGTTTGCGCAGGTGTCCGCGTTTGATGAGATTGTTAACATGTAGTGAAACCGTTGCGACGGAGGTGTATTGTAAACCGTTCATGATTTCTCGATAGCTCGGGCTGTAGCCATGTTCGGTAATGAAGGCCTCTATAAACGTCAGTAGTTCCCGTTGCTTTTTGGTGGGGCGGATTACGTCGGGCATTACTTCTTCTTACGGGTTGCCTGCTGGGTTTTGTGCGAACGCCCATTCCCGCGATACACGCTGTGGCCGTGAGCCCGGTGTGCCACCACACGAGCTGGAGTGAGTCGTTTTTTGGGCAAGCTGGTGAATTTGTCGGGAAAGACCCACCAGCGATACCAGACGTAATTCCAGACGGTAAAGAAGGCTGATGAGACAAACTGACCAATATAAGGTGTGATGCCGAACTGTTTAAGGCTCCAAACAATCAGATAGTCTAAGACAAAGTCGACCAAGGTAATGATAATGTAGCGGGTTGTGACCTCTGTTTTATGTTTAGCCAGTTTGGGATTGTTAAAGACCCAGTATCGCTGCAGTAAGTAGTTTACGACCCAACCAAAAACATTTGCCAGCAGCTTTGCCCACCATAAATTCAGGTGCAGAACTTGGTCACCAACGAAGAACATGGCGTAACCGGCCCAAAAGTAGGCACCACCACTAATCAGATACTCAGTGAGTCGGGTTACTTCTTTTTGTTGTTTCTTCTTGAGTCCGAACATTAAAATGCTTTCGCTTTTTGTTTAGTATAACAGGTTGGGCTATGGCAATCCCAGCCAAGCCCCACCACAACATAGCGAGCGTGTCATCCATCCAAGCGTGTGAAAGCATGTTGACCACCGTGAGCCCGAGCAGTGCTGCCAGTAGGCCAAGTGCCAGCGCACTTTGCCGTCGTACAAATAAGCGAATGCCGACAGTAATATTAATGAGAATAAACAAAAGTAGACCGACTAAACCTACCTCTTGCCCAATTTGCAGATAGTAATTTTCGGCTATGCGGGCTGGCTGGCTGTTGCGGGTTGAGGCCGGGCCAGCCGTACCGGGCCCTTCGCCCAGCGGATTATCAATGATATCTTGCCAACCCTCTTTGAGAGCGTCTGCCCTGGCCTGATTAGAACTTTCGGCAGAAGCTGATGTTTCGTCGGTGTGAAAGACCGTGTTTTGTACCGTATCGTTATTGCGTGCCGTCCAGATAACACCACCGGCCACGAGCACTACCGCAACCGCGCTGCCACACAACAGATACTGCCAGCGCCGGGACCGAACACTTAAAAGTAAAGCGAAGAATAGACTAATCATCAGACCCAACATGGCACTACGCGAATAGGTGAAAAACAGTACGACGACACCGGCAGCCGCCAGCAGGCTGAGGTTTAATCGGGCTTTTTTAAAGCGCAGCCAGCCGGCGGCTGCCAAAGACAATACCAGCACTAAATACGCTCCCAAAGGGTTCGGCCCGCGCAAAGTGGACTGCAAACGGACGTAGGCACTTTTTTGATCAACTAGCTGAAAGGCTGGAATGGTGTTTGGCCCGTATCCAAAATGTGTCAAGAAGTTATGCGGCAGCACTAGCTGTAGCAAACCAAAGACAATCACAACCAGGGCCGGGCCAAACACCAACTTTGGCCAGTGACGCTTGAGCCAAACTTGATAGCGCGCAAACACCATAACAACGGCCAAAAAACCGACAAACCGTAGATTCCCCAGTAAGCCATAGATCATGGCCGAGTTATTCACCCGCTCCGCGCTCAGCGCCAGCGCGGCCGTGACTAACTGCAGGGCGATGTACGCCACAATCAGCCACAGCAGCCGATCGCTGACTATAAAGCTTTTAAACTGGCGTAGCCGCACCAGAACTACTACCGCTAATAGAGCCAGCCCAAAACCAGCCAACTCTTTCCAAATACGAAACGTATCAATGTGGCCAAAGTTACTCCCTAACCAGGTTGTAAAAACGGCGTGGAACGGTAGCAAAACCAGAATAGCACCCGTACCCAGGCTGCCGGCAGCGACCAGTCTTACAGTAGTCGTATCAGTATTTTTTACGGCCATAAATGCTATAGTTAAGTATACGGTACATCCCCTATGAAGAATAACGCCAGTTTCGTCTACAGTTTTTTCCTGGTCATCGGTGATTTTTTGGCACTGGTCGCTGCCTTTGTCGGCGCCTACATCTTGCGTGTCACACTCGATAGCCGCCCCCTTATAGAAGCCATCCCAGCTCGCACCTACCTGGGTGTATTTTTAGCCCTCCTACCCTTTTGGATTCTAATTTTTGCCCTGCTTGGACTGTACGATAAACACATTTATGAAAAACGATTTTCTGAAGTCGGCCGTTTGTTTACCGGATCATTCTTGGGCTTACTGTTTGTAATTGGTTATGACTTCGTCCAGGGCCAAACTATTTTCCCAGCCCGTTTGGTGCCCCTCTATGGTTTTGGCTTGGCATTCATATTTCTGGTTATTTTCCGCACCATGGCCCGAGCAATCCGTACCATGTTGTTCAGCTATAACATTGGCATTAGTAACCTGCTGGTAATCGGTGACACGCCAATCACCCAAGAGCTCGTCACCTCACTGCATGACACCCGACAGTCTGGCTATAAAATACTCGGTGTGGTTGGCGGCCGCACCCAGCATGCCCTGCGACACTTTCATAGCTTTAAGTCTGCCCTAGAAGAACTCGGCAAAACCCCCGTTCATGCCATCATTCAGACTGAGCTCTATGCCGACGAAGCCCAGAACCAAGAAATCTTAAATTACGCCCAAACTAAACACATCGGCTACCGCTTTACACCTGGCAACAGTGAGTTATTTGTCGGCAATATTGATGTGGAGTTATTTCATTCGGCTATTCCGGTTATCACCGTTCACCAGACTGCCTTATTTGGCTGGGGTCGACTGGTAAAACGCCTGTTTGATCTCACCGTGTCATTACTGGCAATCATCGTATTGTCACCTGTCTTCTTAGTTATCATGTTTCTTCAGCTCTTCAGCAAGGGGGGTATCTTCTTTCGCCAAGTTCGCCTCACCCGTTTTGATCAACAGTTTAAAGTCTACAAATTCCGTACGTTAATTACAGAGTACAACGGGCTGCTTCCAGAGGAAGCCTTTACTAAGATGGGTAAACCCGAGTTAATAAAAGAGTATCGTGACAACGGTGATTATCTACCTCATGACCCGCGCTACAGCCGGCTGGGACGCTTCTTGTACAAAACACACCTCGACGAACTGCCTCAGCTATTCAACATCGTAAAAGGCGATCTTAGCCTGGTCGGACCACGCGCTCTAATCCCGCAAGAATTGCATGCCTATGCCAAGCACTACACTATCTTGAGTGTTAAATCGGGCCTGACTGGGCTGGCACAGGTGTCCGGCCGCCAAGGGATTGGTTTTGACGAACGCCGCCAAATGGATATGTATTACGTGCAGAATTGGACCTTTTGGATGGATATTATTATTCTGCTCAAAACCGTCAAGCTGATGCTGCTTGGTACTGGGTCAAAATAGCCCCTATGAAAACGTCAACGCCTGTTAAAGACGTAAAGAATCTCAAGGTCGCTATTGTCCACGACTGGCTGGTTGGTGGCGGCGCCGAATTAGTCGTCCAAGAGTTACACCGACTGTTTCCAGACGCACCGATTTACACTTCGTACTGTACCGACGAATGGCGTAACAAGCTTGATGGTAAAGTAGTGACCGGCTGGTTACAGGCTTGGCCGTTTTCTAAATTGCGCAAGTACATCCCCGTACTACGAATTTGGTGGTTTACGCATCTCAAGTTTGATGGCTACGACTTGGTTATAAGTAGTTCTGGCAACGGCGAAGCCAAAGGGGTTAAAGTACCCCAGGGAACAACTCATATCTGTTACTGCCACAGTCCGACCCATTTCTACTGGCGTCACTATGAACAATACTTGCACAAGCCTGGCTTTAAACTCGGTGGTTTTGGCTTGCGTTTACTGGTTGGCCCCTTACGCAGATGGGATCGAAAAGCCGCCCAGCGACCCGACTTTATGATTGCCAATTCAACCCATATTCAGGCGGATATTCAAAAGTACTACCACCGCGACTCAGTAGTTATCCATCCACCGGTTGATGCGCAACGCTTTGCCAAAAAACCAACTGCCAAACGTCAGGGAT
>CAZBRC010000015.1:0-18544 GCA_964494415.1 uncultured Candidatus Saccharibacteria bacterium | reverse complement strand
GAGCCAAAGTAAGCATAAAGCGGCCATAACGATAAGGTATAGCGAACCAGTATAGCCAAATCCGGTAAGGCTTAGCGCTACAAAAGTAAACAAGAATGTGCATATAAAAATGTAAATTTTTGTAATATAAACACTTTTGACCGCAGGCAAAACCGGTATGTTTGCAGCTTTATATTCTTGCAACCTATAAATGGAGATAGCGTAAAAATGCGGTAATTGCCAAAAAATCAAACATAAGAATAGTAATAAGGCTGTAAAGTCCAACGTACCAGTTGCAGCTGTATAACCTGCAACTATCGGCGTTGCTCCAGGGATTGTACCAATTATTGTTGCATAATGAGTTTTTGGTTTGGCAAAGGTGTAAATGAACGAGTATGAAATAAAACCCAGTAGCCCTATGGATACTGTAAGAGCATTAGTGCATACCGCTAAAATCAAGAAACCTAATATTCCCAAAACAGACGCAAAGATAAATGCATTTTTTTTAGAAATTACCCCCAATGCAAATGCTCTGTTTTTTGTACGGGCCATTTTTTTATCTATCTCTCGGTCAAAATAATTATTTAACACACAACCGGATGCAATAATTAACGATGTCCCAATTACTAAACCTAGCAAAACTGCTATATCAATATTGCCTTTTGACCCGAAAATAAAACCTGCCAATGCCGTAATGGCGTTTCCCCTAATAATCCCAGGCTTTGTTGTATGGTAGTACTTACTTAGCACTATTTGTTTATTCCCTCGTCTTGAAGCAAATATTCTTCAACTTCTTGCGGACCCATATGGTAGTTTAGGTTTGCCATAATCCATAATGTGCCAACAACTAAAATAACTACCAAAAGAACTGCATATAATAACACAGTTAAGTTCCACCGTGGTTTTGACTCACGTCCTAGATGTAAGAAGAATATTAACTGAACCAATAGCTGGGTTATAGCGAGTGCTACTAGAGTGGCCAACAATGTACGACCTGGAAGGTATTTTTCAACGACAATAAAGTAGGCAACCAAAGTTAGGATTATTGAAATCACAAAACCAATCGTGTACGAAGTAAATGTACCTGTTGCTGCTCCACTCTGTTTAGTTTCATCCACACTCATATCTTTGCTGCTCCTAATAGGTATACAAACGTAAAAATAAATATCCAAACCACATCTAAAAAGTGCCAAAATATACTCAACATGGTTAGTCTTTTAATGCTACTTCGTGCCAGACCACGCTTAAATGTCTGTGCCATTAAAACAATAATCCAAAGAAGACCTACGGTAATATGTAAACCGTGGGTACCAACTAAGGTAAAGTATGCGCTTAAAAACCCGCTTCGTGTCCAACTTGAATCTTCTGCAATTAAATTAGAGAATTCGACCAGTTCCATTACTAAGAAGCTAGCCCCCAAAACAAACGTAACCCCAAACCAAGCAAGGGCTAATGACTTTTTATTGTGATGAACCGCTAACATTGCTAGCCCGCAAGTAAAACTGCTGGTTAAAAGGATGAGTGTTTCGATAAGAACATAAGGCATGCTGAAAATTTCGCTGCCAGCTGGCCCGCCATATGTGTTGTTTCTTAAAACTGCGTAGGTTGCAAATAAAGTTGCGAACAAAAGACAATCGGTCATTATGTAAACCCAAAAACCAAAAATAGTTTTGTCGTCTTCTTTTCTTTGAGCCGAAGTTAGGTGCAATTCGTGGGCAGCTACATTGCTCATGCGTGAGCCCTCCTTGAAATCTGAATTTCGTTTTCTTCTAGTTCTTCAGCTGTGATAACTCGTTCGGTGTTATCATTACTTGAGCGTAAAATTACAGATACAATCACCCCTAAAATACCTATAATTGCCAACCACCAAATGTACCAGATAATTGCAAAACCAGCAATGAATGCAAAACCAGCAATTATTAATCCCATTGGTGTATCTTTCGGCATAATAATATCTCTATAATTAACAATTGCAGGCTCTGGCTTAGCTGCTTTTTTTATGGCCCAAAAAGCATCACGACTTTTAACTTTAGGTATGACTGCAAAATTGTAATGAGGCGGAGGAGATGTTGTTGACCATTCCAGTGTTCTGCCGTTCCAAGGATCGCCGGTAATGTCCAAATTCTTTTTTCGTTGCACAAAACTTACGATGAATTGTAAAATTTGAAACCCAACGCCGGCAAAAATAATCATCACACCAATACCTGCAACAATAAACAGACCTTGCCAACCAAGCGAAGCATCGTAATGGTCTAGCCGACGAGTTGCTCCCATTAAGCCCAAAATATATAGTGGGACAAATGCTAACACGAACCCGATCAACCAGCACCAAAATGCGTAAGTACCTAATCGTTCGTTTAATTTAAACCCAAAAATTTTAGGGAACCAATACGTTATACCTGCAAAATAACCAAAAACAACTCCGCCGATAATCATATTATGAAAGTGGGCGACTAAAAAAAGGCTGTTATGGACTTGAAAATCTATAGCCGGTACTGAAAGTAAAACGCCTGTCATTCCACCAATCGCAAAGGTTACGACAAAACCCATAAACCATAGCATGGGTGTAGCGAACTTAATTCGCCCGCGGTACATAGTAAATAGCCAATTAAATACTTTTACACCAGTTGGTATGGCTATAACCATTGTCATTATTCCAAAAAAAGCGTTAACGTTCGCACCTGCGCCCATGGTAAAGAAATGATGGAGCCAGACGATAAAAGATAAGAACGAAATAGCCATAAGTGCAACTACCATAGATTTATAGCCAAACAAACGTTTGCGCGAATATGTAGCTACGACTTCCGAGAAAATACCAAAAGCCGGTAACACCAAAATATAAACTTCCGGATGCCCCCATGCCCAAATTAAGTTGATGTACATCATCGGATTTCCACCAAAATCTGAAGTAAAGAAATGCATTCCAAATGTTCGGTCTAGCGATAGTAACGCAAGAGTGGCGGTTAAAATGGGAAACACGAAAACTACTAAGAGCATACTGGCCATCACACTCCAAGCGAAAATAGGCATCCTCATAAGGGTCATCCCTGGTGCCCTCATTTTTATAATTGTTACCAAAAAATTAATCCCAGATAGTAAACTACCTATGCCTGCTATTTGTAAGCTCCAAATCCAGTAATCGACGCCGACTCCTGGGCTATAAGCGATTCCTGAAAGAGGAGGATAAGCCAACCAACCTGCAGCTGCGAATTCTCCAACGGCAAGCGAAACGTTCATAAGCATTGCACCTGCAACAAAAAGCCAAAAACTGACAGAGTTTAAAAACGGGAATGCTACATCACGCGCCCCAAGCTGCAAGGGGAGAACTAGATTGATTAGCCCGAACATTAGGCCCATTGCCACAAAAAATATCATGAGTGTGCCGTGGGCTGTGAATACTTGTTGGAAGTGATCCGATGTAAGAAATCCGTGGCTATCGCCTACACTGATTGCTTGTTGAAGCCGCATCATACCCGCATCAACAGCCCCGCGTAGAAGCATTACTAACGCAACTAAAATATACATTACACCGATTTTTTTAGGGTCAAGAGAAGTTACCCAACTCCAAAGCCAGTGCCATTTTTTAAAGTAGAATAATAATCCGATGGCTGTCATACCGATGACTACCATACTGATCTGAGCGCCTGTAATAACTATTTCATTGTGGATGATCGCATCAAGTGTTAACCGGCCTAGCATATTTGTCTACTCCCACCCATCTAATGATGCCCTTCATGCTCACTACTACTCATTTGAGTTGCCATTGGCATCATGTATTTCATCACAATAGTATCATAAAGCTCTGGGTCGACATCAGAATAATACACAACATTATTATTGGTACTTGGTTTTGCTAGTGAATTGTAGTTTGACTGGGTTAAGGCATTGGTTGATTGTTTTGCCTGTAATAGCCAATCATTAAAGTTTGCTTCAGTTGTTGAATCCGTTACAAAATGCATACCAGCAAAACCCTCACCACTAATATTTGCAGATGATCCGTTAAAACTTCCGGTTTCGGTTGCCATAAGGTGTAATTTTGTTTTCATCCCTGCCATTGCATAAATTTGTCCGCCAAGCTGGGGTATCCAAAAAGAATTCATAGGTGCATCGGATGTGATCTCGAAATTAACAGGTCTATTTACAGGAATTTGAAGATAATTTACAGTTGCAATGTCTTCTTCGGGGTAAATAAAAAGCCACTTCCATTGCAGTGCAACAACTTGTATAGTTATTGGTTTTTTATCAGATTCGATCGGCCTAAAAGGATCTAATTTGTGAGTAGTTTGCCAAGTAATTACCGATAAAACCAAAATAATCGCTATAGGAATCCCCCACCAAATAGTTTCTGCTATCAGATTATGGTCCCAGTTTGGCGTATATTTTGCGTTTGTGTTGGTCTCTCGGTACCTCCAGGCAATAAGCGCTGTCATAATAAAAACAGGGATGATTACAAACAGAGAAAGTATAGTAGCGAAAACTAACAAATCACGCTGTTGAGACGCTATTATGCCTTTTGGATCAAGTATTGCGAGTGAATGACTGTGTAAAAAAATAAACAATAAACTTACTAGCCCTACAAAAAACGCAACAGTGAAAAATATTTTGTTTTTTCCGCCCATATTACAAGAGAATCATAACACAATTAAGCATATGCGAGATATGCTAGAATCACTCGTTAATTAACTATCTTCTGTGTCTTTTTGTCGTTTTACTAAAACCGCAATTATTATGCCAGAAACAACAATTAAACCAATTGCCAAAGCACCCAAGAAAATTTGGTTATTAGAGTTTGCGGCGTGGTCGTGACCAGCATGCGCTAGAAGTTTAAACATCATTACTAACAATCTAACACAGACAGAACCAATAAAACAGTTGACCAACAGTATACATAATTGTTGAATTAAATAGGAGGAGCAACATGTGTAGAAGTATAAAAACATTACATAATTATGATCCGCCTACTGACAATAAAGATATTGAAGCCGCATCATTACAATTTATAAGAAAAATTTCAGGATATCGTACGCCATCCAAAATAAACGAGGAAGCATTTAACCAAGCAGTTGTCGAGGTAGGTAGTGCTGTAGAAAAACTACTAGGTTTGCTCAAGACATCGGCTACTCCCAAAAAACGAATAAATTAGTTTAATTTAAGGTAAAATAATTACTTAAGACACTTTTATAGGAGTATTAATGCCCACTGCAAAATATGCCATTGAAGCTAAAAATTTAAAAAAATCTTATGGTAAAAACCAAGTACTAAAAGGCATCGACTTAAGAGTGCAGCAGGGTACAATGCTAGCATTACTCGGTCCAAATGGGGCTGGGAAAACAACAACAGTTAGAATACTAAGCACACTACTTAACTTCGATTCTGGAAAAGTCGAGGTAAAAGGGTTTGATGTAAAAAACGAGGCCGATAAGGTTAGAAGTGTGATTGGGCTTACGGGCCAATCTGCTGCTGTTGATGAACTGCTTACAGGGCGCGAAAATTTAATTATGATGGGTCGCTTATATCGGCTAACTAAAACTAGCGCAAAAGCACGAGCACAAGAGCTGCTTGAAGAATTTGACTTAGTTGCTGCAGCAGAACGTCCAGCGAAAACATATTCGGGTGGCATGCGTCGTCGACTTGATTTAGCTGTAAGCCTAATTGCTACTCCACCAATTATTTTTTTGGATGAACCAACTACAGGGCTAGACCCACGATCTCGGCTTGCAATGTGGAAGATTATTGAGGGTTTAGTAACAAAAGGCACCACAATTTTATTGACCACACAATATCTTGAAGAAGCTGATCAGCTTGCCGATAAAATTGTTGTTATCGATGGTGGAAAAGTTATCGCAAATGGTACTGCAGCCGAGCTCAAAGCTAAGGTTGGTAAAGATCGGCTTGAACTAACACTTAGCAACAATGAAGCACTAGAAAAAGCCAAAAAAATCCTCGGCAAAGAAATCGCAAGCACAGACGAAAAAGAAAACTCACTTAGTGTGATAATAAAAGATATTAACAACGATGTTAGCAAGACGCTCGATAAACTGGCAAAAAGTAAGATAGATGTAGAGTCTATGGCTATTCATAAACCAACTCTTGACGATGTCTTTTTATCACTAACAGGCAAACAAAAGCAAACAGAAGAAAGCAAGGAGGAAAAATAATGGCAGACTTAGTATTTGAAAAGAAGCCAAAAATACTCTTAGCAATTAGCGACTCGCTAATAATGATAAAGCGAAGTAGTACCCACATAATAAGAAACACAGACCAGTTGTTGGGGACATTTTTTCAACCAATCATGTTTTTGGTGCTTTTTTCAGCAGTATTTGGTGGGGCAATCGCTCTTGCATTACCACCGGGCACAAGCTACTTAAGTTTTTTAATGGCAGGCATAATAGTTCAAACAGTTGCTTTTGGTTCTACAACGACCGCAATTGCAATTTGTAATGATTTGCAAAAAGGTATAGTCGATAGATTCCGTTCTTTACCAATGTCTAATCGTGCTGTGCTAAACGGGCACGTCATCTCTGATTTATTTCGCAATACAATCTCGACTGTAATCATGATAGTCGTAGGTTTGCTTTTAGGATTTCGCGCCAGCGCTAATTTTGTTGAATGGCTTGCAATTGCGGGCATACTAATACTTTTTACCTTAGCATTTTCGTGGCTAATGGCGATTATGGGTGTGTTAGCAAAAAGTGTTGAAGGCGTGCAGTGGCTATCTTTTATCATTATCTTCCCCCTAACTTTTGCAAGTAGTGCGTTTGTGCCTGTTGGGGGAATGAACGCGGCGCTTAAAGCATTTGCCGAGAACCAACCAATAACGCAAGTTATCGAAGCGGTAAGAGCATTAATGCTTGGCACACCGATTGGGAATCATGGAGTTTTGGCGGTAGCTTGGAGTTTGCTACTTTTAGTAGTCGCAATACCGATCGCCTCAATACTATTTCGTCGAAAGACAACTCAATAATTTTGCTACATAAATACATGGTCAGGCTAAGACGGAAAGAGGATTTCGAGTTTTTTAAGATATTTGCAAAAAATAGCTAAAAATCTGCAATTACAATTTTTTTCATTTCCATCATTTTTGCATAGGCATTTGGCTTTTTCATTAATTCGCCCATGTTTTCTGGCATAATTTGCCACGCAACCCCGTACTTATCTTTACACCAACCACATTGCTCGGCTTCCTTTACGCTAGAAAGTTTTTCCCAAAAATAGTCCAGTTCAGTTTGATCTTTACAGGCTATAGATAACGAAACCGCTTCATTAAAAGTGTAATTCTGGTCAACGCCGGAATCCATTGCGGCAAACCACTGCTTATCTAACATAAAATCAGCAAACATTAACGAGCCAGCTCTGGCAGGCCCAGTGTCTTGAGGGTAGCGCGCAATTGTGCCGGTTCTTGATTCTTTAAATACGTCCATATAAAAGTTAATCGCTTCTTCGGCATGGTTTGTATTTTGTTGCGAAAACATAAAAGATGGAATAATAAACGGCCTTGGCTCCCCACTAGGATCAGTTAAAATAAGTTGCCAAGTTAAACCATATTTATCCTTGACCCATCCATAACGCTTGCTAAAAGGGTAAGCGTCTAGAGGCATCATTGCTTCGCCGTCTTCAATTAACTTTGTCCACAATTCGTCTAGGTGTTTAGTGGCTTTTTCGTCTTTAGCCGGATCAAAATTAACCATAAATGAAACAGATGGATTCAATTTGAAGAGAGGGCCACCGTTTATGGCAGTAAAATTTAAATTACCTATGGCGAAATCTATAGTAAGTTCTTTACCTGCCATATCAAGCTGGAAGTCCGCAAGGCCTTCTTCGGTACTATTTGGGTACTTAAAAGTTGAAAGAATTTTCCCATTTGGGAAAATAGAAACATAAAAATCTACAGGTTCTTTAATCCCATCAAACCATAGATTAGGTGTAATTTTTTGCACAGCTCGCCCCCAATTTAAATGATATTTTAATTATACTCTTTGGCTTAGTTGTATAATAAAAACAGATTAAGGGGGCAAGATGTTTACAGGTTTAAGGTCAATAATTTATCCATCTTCTAATTTAGATGCTGATAAAGAATTTTGGCGAAAAATTACTGGCATAGCTCCATATTTTGAGCAACAGTACTACGTTGGTTTTAATGTAGGAGGTTGCGAACTTGGGCTCGACCCGAATGCTGCCAAAGAAGGTCTTAAATATCCGATTACTTACTGGTTGGTTAAAGATATAAATGGTGCCAGCGAAATTGTAAAAACTGCTGGAGCTAGTGAAAACTCAGCTATTAATGATGTAGGTGGCGGTATTTTAATGGCCCGTTTTAAAGATTTAAGTGGAAATATTTTCGGGCTAATCGAAAATCCGCATAATTAGGTGGTTGCTATGGCTGAACTTAAAACCAAAGTTAATAATGCAAGCGTAACTAACTTTATAAATAGTGTGACAAGTAAGACAAAGCGAAAAGATAGCTTTGATTTACTAGAGCTTTTTAAAAAAATTACTGGCGAAGAACCAAAAATGTGGGGAACGAGCATAATTGGCTTTGGCAAATATCATTATAGATCTGAGCGTAGCAAGCAAGAAGGTGATTGGCCACTAACAGGTTTTTCTCCGCGCAAGCAGAGCCTAACAATTTACATCATGTCTGGCTTTGATAGTTATCAAACTTTACTTAAAAATTTAGGCAAACATAAAAATAGCGTAAGTTGCCTATATATTAATAAGCTTACAGATGTTGATATGAAAATACTCGAAGCGATAATTACTAAAAGCTATGCAGATATGAAAACCAGGTACTCTGATTCTTAGATGGTCAAGAACATATACGGAAGGTATTATTCGTATGCATTAATAATGAAAGCACTTAACGGGCATTTGTTGTTTAGATTTACTAGAACAAGAACCAAATACAAAACCCCGCATTTTGCGGGGCTCAGTATTTGGCTAGGGTGGAGGGATTCGAACCCCCGAATGCTGGGACCAGAACCCAGTGCCTTACCACTTGGCGACTCCCCAATGATGGCCGTAGCTAAGAACAGGGGCAATTATACGGTTAAGCGGTGTTATCTGGCAAGACTTAAGCTGGCTGTAGCAAGGCAAAGATTTCTTCGAGTCGAGCCATAGCGGCAACCTTTATGGCGGCATCACGGCTGGTGGCGACTGCATCGAAGCTTTCGCGTACATGTTCTTTAACCACAACTGGGTCTATCCTAAAAATATCTAGCAACGTCTGAAGATGTTCTTTTGGCCAGCTCGCCATATTTTTCGCGTCAGTGGTGGGGCTCATTGCCAGGTCCCGAAACACCCTAACAACTTCGTTTTCGGTCAATTCTTTCCACGTCTGGAACTGCTCGGTTTCTTCAAAACCCTCAAATGCGCAGCCAGCTTGTTTGCCAAGGAAGAATATCCAGTAACGTTGACTGTCGTCGAGTTCGGCTAAGTTGTTGCTAACGGTCTCATCTGCATCAGCAGATGCCCCTGCATACACCAAGCCTTCAATGTGCTCGTTCCCGATATGGACGTAACTCGACTCGTCGTCAAATAAAGCTTGGAGAGTGCGCAAATCTTTATCGCCGGTGTAAGCGGGTTTTATGGTGACTGGCTCATACGACTCCCGGAACTCAATTGATCTGAAGCGACCGAATCGAACTCCCATAACTGCCAAACGCGGCATAGCAAAGGTTGTTATTTCGCCACCCCGAAGTCTTTTACCGGTTGGTGATTTTTCGTATGCTGGGGCAGGCTGTACCACTAAATCGGTAGTTAGGCCCGGGGTCTCTATTTTCCCCATCACTACGCCGTGGCTGCCGCCGCCCACGATGAGTATAGGAGTGGCTTCTTCTAGTTTTTGTTCAATCCTGCCTATGACGGCATCAAGACGCGCACCATAAACCTCAGGGTCAGACACAAGGTTGCTGTAGGCAAAACTACCAGCCCAAACTGCTCTGCGAACCGGTGGGAGGCTGTCGTCTTCGGCGATGGTGATGGCTGCAATACCTCGGGCTTTGATTTGCTGCATTTCTTGGGCGGTGCGGGCCGCTGTTGCCTCACTCAGTTCGGCCTGGGCAGCTTGTACCTGTGCCTCGGCTTGCGATACGACGGCCGAGGCTTGCTCAAGACCCTCGGTTTCTGCATAGTAACGTTCAAGTGCTCCTCCTTCAGTTAGTTCGGGTACTACCGGGCGCGACTCTCGTTCTGGATCAACCATACATCCTCCTTTTGCAACGATTGTACTCCTGGTTTGATTCTAGGGAAATTGCTTATGGCCCGTTAATAACTAGAACAAGTTTAGATCGCTGATCTGGTCGGGTAAAAAGCCTTCTGGATGTTTGAAGCCAGCTTCCCACTTAGTGCCTTTTTGATAGCCCAAGTCTTTCATGAGTTTCGTTGGGGCGTTGCGCAAATGGAGTGGCACCGGCAGATCTGGGAAGTCGCGCGCGGCGCTTTGGGCGTGGGTCATGGCATTGGCGACAGTGCGTGATTTTTCGCACTTAGCTAAGACGAGGGCGCAATGAAATAGGTTGTACTGGCATTCTGGCATACCGATGCGTTCGACAGCCTGAAAGGTGGTAACTGCCAGGGTAAGGGCGGGTGAGGCAGCGATGCCAACATCTTCGCTGGCAAAAATGACCATGCGGCGGGCGATAAACTTAGGATCTTCGCCCGCCTGAAGCATGCGTGCCAAATAATATAAGCTGGCGTTGGCATCGCTGCCGCGCATCGATTTAATAAAAGCACTTATGACGTTGTAATGTGTCTCGCCAGCCTTGTCGTACCCAGGCACGCGTTTTTGAGCGGCTGTTTCGATAACCGCTGGCGTGAGTGGGCCGGTGCTAAGTTGCAGGGCAAGTTCTAAGTTGCCTAACGCTACCCGGGCATCTCCGCCCGAGAGTTCTGCTAGCAGATTCAAGCTTTTCGCTGGTAACCGCTTAGCCGTCAGTTTCTTTTGCTTCACGGCCCGTTTTAGGATGGCTGTAATAGCCTCTTTACTCAACGGTTCTAACACCAAGACTCGGCTCCGGCTCAGCAGTGGGTTGATGACCTCAAAGCTGGGGTTTTCGGTAGTGGCGCCTATTAACACAATGGTGCCGTTTTCGACATGTGGCAAAAAAGCATCTTGCTGCGCTTTATTAAAGCGGTGAATCTCGTCAACAAATAAAACTGTCTGCTGACCAAGTCGTTGATTACCCTTGGCGTGTTCAATCACCTTAGTGACATCAGCCTTGCCGGAAGTTACCGCACTGAGCTCCACAAAATCTGCGCCAGTTTCGTTGGCGATAATACGCGCCAGGGTGGTTTTGCCACTGCCCGGCGGACCCCACAATATCAGGCTGGTGGGTTGCTTACGGTCCACAATTTGGCGGACAATTTGCCCCTTTGCCAACAGGTGTTCTTGGCCAACCATTTGATCCAGCGACTGTGGCCGCATCTGTTCTGCAAGCGGTACATTGAGTCCTTCTGTCATACTGGCATAGTAGCATGACGACCTCTGTTTTGACAGGTTCAATCCAGCCTGCCGCCCGCTTAAAAATGTTACAATCGGGTAGCATGATGCACGTCAGCGACGAAGAATTCGACAAACTGATCAGCCAGGCTATGGATGAGCTACCGCAAAAATACATAAAGGGGCTTACCAATGTGCTGGTTACCTACGAAGATCAGCCAACTCCTGAGCAGCGCCAAAAACAAAACCTGCGGAGTAATCAAACGCTATTTGGGCTGTATGAGGGCATCCCCCGAACCTTACGTGGGGCGGGCTACAACCTTGTACTACCGGACAAAATTACAATCTTCAAACTGCCGATTACAGCCAGTGTTAATACTCATGCCGAACTACAGGAACAAGTTAAGCACACATTGTGGCACGAGATTGCCCACTACTACGGCCTCAGTCACAAACAAATTCATGAGCTGGATGGAACTAAATAATGGCAAATTGTAAAAAGTCTGGCAACTTGTTCAGAACATGATATGCTAAGAGTAATTTAATAAGCATAAGAAGTCATGACGGACACCCAAATTAAAAACTCGTCCTCATCCAAAAAACGTAATCTTGTTATAACCTTCACCCTTGTCTTTGCTGGTATCGGCATATTCTTTTTAGTACGTTCATTGGCTGCTACGCCAAATGGGCAGGTAGAAGCTGAGAATGCGGTGCAGTCGCCTGCAGCAATTATTACAGACAGCCAAGCATCCGGACAAAAAGCAATTATCTTTAACAAACCGACAACTGGTGGCGGTACCTTACCCTTCCGTGCGTCCGGCAACAGCGATAGCTTACCAGGTAAACTCGTGTTTGAGGATAATTTTGACGGTACAAGTCTCAATACTTCTTACTGGTCAACTGGCTGGCTTGGCAGCGGGGTAACGCCACCAGTACAAGGCCAAGAACTGGCTTGTTATGACCCAGCACAAGTTAAAGTCGCCAACGGGCTACTTACACTTAGCGCAATCGCTAAAACGCAAACGTGTGGTGGAAAGAGTCGGCCATATACCTCGGGAGCAATTAATTCCAGCGGCAAAAAAAGCTACTCGTATGGTTATTTCGAAGCACGCATATGGCTGGATGAAGCATCTGGCAAAGTAGCTAACTGGCCAGCTTGGTGGCTCGATGGTAAAAATTGGCCCACAGATGGTGAGCTTGACGTCATGGAGGGCTTGAGTGGTAGCGCGAATGCCACCTGGCATGGCCCTGTCAACAATGGAGCAGGTTTCTCTTTTGGAAAAGGCGGGGCACGGACTGGTTGGCATGTGTTTGCCGCTAACTGGCAGCCCGGTATAGTGACTTCATATTACGACGGTGTAAAACTCGGTAGTTATAGTTCCTCGACTAATATCACATCCGCTCCCCAATTCTTAATTTTAGGTGAACAAATTGGCCCAGAAGGTCAGTATGGTGGGCCAGTAAAAATTCCATCCCGAATGGATATCGATTACGTTCGAGTCTGGCAGTAGCTTAGTGATAAGCTAATAGGTATGGTGAATACGCTTACCGGTAAAACTGCTCGGCGAACTATGCTAATTTGCCTAGTGTTAGCAATTGTCGTGTTCTGGATAGCTGCTAGTCAAATAACCAAGCAGGGAATGGCTGGTTGGGAGCGGGCAGCCTTTGATTTATTTTATAACCTACCGCTGAGCTTAAAACCCTATGCCCTAGCCATAACTCAGGCAGGTAGCGCCTTAATGATAGCCGGCGTCTGTGCAGCGCTCTTTTTAACTCGCCATCGGATGTATGCCATCCGGGTATTTGTATTGAGCGTTATCACGTATGGCCTGGCATGGGGCGCTAAGCACTTTTTTGAGAGGCCACGACCCAATGTATTACTTACTTATGTTTCTCAGAGAGGCCCGTTGGAGTCCGGTTTTGGCTTCCCGTCGGCCCACTCTGCTATCGCTATGACGTTGGGTGTTGTTCTGTTGCCGCTGTTACCACGTAAGTATTGGTGGGTGGTTTTCACCGTAGTGTTATTGGTGGGGTCTTCGCGTTTGTATCTGGGCGTTCATTCACCACTTGATGTAATAGGTGGTTTTGCTCTGGGAGCTATTACAAGTTTGAGTTACCTGTTGTTTATGGGTTCACGTCAGAACAAGCGCCTAAAAGCGGCCGAAGGCGTTAGCAAAACAACACCAAAATCTTAAAAAACAAGACTACCCGGGCGTTTGACAAAGTGCTAGTGTAAAAGCAGGAAGTGTGAGGCTTCCACCGACCCTGGGTATTCCCCGGGGTCTTTTAATTTCTTTAATAACTAGTTGCCGTAACAATCGGGGCAGCGACCGCGGATTTCTAAGGAATGGTCGACCATACTGTAGCCTTTGGCAGTCGCTAGGTGCTCGATGGCTTGGTGTAATACCTGGCCTTCTTCAAACGAGACGACTTTTCCGCAGCTTATGCAGCTAAGGTGGTGATGATGGTGGCTATAATTTTCGGATAGTTCGATTTTGTATTTCCAACCTAGGTTTAGGCGGGTGACAATGCCTAGTTTTTCAAACAGTTCAATCGTGCGATAGATTGTTGCTCGATCAACCTCTTGCTCCAACTTATGAACGACCTCGGCCATACTCTGGGGCTCCTGGCCTTCGAGCGCCTCAAACACCAGCTGGCGTGGTTTGGTAATGCTATAACCAGCCTTCTTGAGGGCGGTTTGTAAGAGTAGATCAGTAGCCATAGGCAAATAATACTTAAATTGCGACAAATTTGCAAATCGGCGCGGGTAAGCCGTATCCTTGTTGCATGGAAGTTTCATTACTAACAGTGCTGGCGATATCAGTTGCTGGCGATATCATTGTTTTTCTATCCAGTATTATGTTTTTGGGGCACAAGCGGCTTATTCATATATTAGCTACATACGCTACACCTTTTGCCGCCGGCGCCTTGTTATCGGCAGCCTTCCTGGACTTTTTGCATGACGGCGTCGAGAACTTTGAACCACTGCTGGTACTTGCTTCAGCCCTCGTAGGTGTGTTGTTCTTCTTTTTGTTAGAAGGTTGGCTGCACTGGTTTCATCACCACAGTAAATCGCCGTATGAGCAACAGCACGAACACAACGCTAGCAAGCAGCCAATTTTAATTTTAGTAACGACGGGTAACTGGCTGCATAACTTTATCGATGGAGCAGCTATTGCTGCCGCCTTCTTAGTAGGCATGGGTACGGGGTTAATTACGACGTTGGCCGTAGCTCTGCATGAAATTCCTCGCGAAATTGCCGACTCAGGTTATCTTTTGAAACAAGGCATGAGCCGTCGCGGTGTTGTCCTAGTGCACGGAATTGCGGTGATTGTTACTGCAATTGGTACGGTATTGTTTTACACGACTGCCCAGGCCAACTCTAACCTATTGGCAGTGCTGATTGGTTCAACCGCAGGCTTCTTTATATATATTGCAGCCAGCGATATTATCCCGAGTATTAATGCATCTCGCGACAAGGGCAAAGCCTTTGACTGGCAGGCCGCGCTAGTCCTGCTGGGGGCTGGTATTGTTGGTGGCGCCATACTCTTTGCCCATCAGTTTATTGGCTAATACTGTCGGCGTTCTGTCCGGTACGGTACAATAAGGTTATGCAAGTTGTGGGGATAATTGTCGGGGTACTCATTATTGGTCTGCTAGCAGCAGTGCTATTTGTATTGCTCAAGCGCAACTCCGCGCCGGACCCGCAAAGCGCTCTCTTACTAAAGCAGGATCTTACCGCTCTGAATGATAGTGTTACTAAGTTAAAGGATGGCCTGCAAAAGGATATTAACGAACGCCTCGACAAAAATAACGCTCAAATGGCGCGTCAATTTCAAACTAGTGCCAACATTATTAAAGATGTTACCCAAAAACTGACTGAGCTTGAAAAGACCAATCAAAAAGTTGGCGATATCGCTGGGGAGCTAAAGATATTGCAGAACGTCCTGGCAAACCCGAAGCAACGTGGTGTGCTAGGCGAGTTCTATTTGGAACAAATTTTGCAAAATATGTTACCGCCGGGTACCTACGAGCTACAACACCGTATGGGTGAAGGACTAATTGTTGACGCCATTATAAAGCTTGATGGCAAGATACTACCGATTGACAGTAAGTTCAGCCTGGAGAACTATAATCGCCTGGTGGATGCGAAAGCCGAGGCCCGCCCCGCCTTAGAACGAGCCTTTAAAGAGGATCTAAAGCGTCGTATTGACGAGACAGCCAAGTATATCCAGCCTAAAAAGGGTACGCTTGAACAGGCGCTGATGTTTATTCCAAGCGAAGCTATCTACTATGATTTATTAGCGAATAAAGTGGGGGCCAGCGGTGTGAGTGGTCGCGACCTGATGCAGTATGCGGCTGTCGAAAAACGGGTGACTGTGGTTGGGCCAAGTACACTCTCGGCTATGCTTCAGATTGTCTCGCAAGGCCTAAAAAGCCTCGAAATCCAAAAAGATACCGAAGTTATTCGGAAGAATGTCGAACAACTGGGTAAGCATCTCAAGAACGTTGATGGCTACTTTAAGCGATTGGGCAATTCTTTGGGGGCAACTGTTGGCCACTTTAATAACACTCAAAAAGAACTTGGCCGGGTAGACAAAGACGTCGTCAAGATTGCTGGCGGCGCCAAACAGCTTGAGCCACTGCTGCTTGATAAGCCGTTGAGCGGCATCGAAGACGACGATTAGACATCGTTAATTCACTATGGTTTGTGGTCTGCGGCCAAGTCGACAGTAAGCGCGGCGGTCCAGCTAAAATTGCGGGCGCCGGCCGGCTCGCCGGTGAGCGGATTAAAGTACTCGGCAAAACCAGACTGATCAACCAAGTCGAGTGTGTTCTCGGCCAAGGCCGCCGCATGATCGGCATAGCCGGACCGCCGCAAACCATCAATAATCAACCAGTTGGTATTGAGCCAGGTGGGTCCTTGCCAGTAGCTGTCGGGCTTGAACCAAGTGCTATCCACCGGTACCGATGGCACAGGGAAGTGTGGCCCAAACTGGTGTTTGTTTTCTAACATCTTCACGAGGTGTTTGGCCTGGTCTTTAGACGCGCAGCCAGCGTACAAAGGCATCAGGGTAGCAATACTTGGTTCTTTTATTAATTTGTGGGTCACAAAGTTTCGCGAGTAAAACTGATTACTGTAGGCATCCCACAACTGTTCTAGGGCGTGCTCGGATTGCTTCATACGCCCGTCAAGCTCGTCAGGTATTTCGCGCCGAATGGTTTTAGCAATGTCACGTAAGTGCTGATTGGCACGAATAAAAATACAGTTAAACGTGAGGTCTTCAACTGCAAACTCTGAGCGGTTTAAGATTGCCTCGGTGTCATACAGCTTTCGGCGCAGGCGACGAATCACATCAAAGTACATCAAGGCTTCGATATTACTCATGCGTTGGCCAGGTGGCACATGGCGTGTGTCGCGGCGAAAGATGTTCACCAAGCTGTCTAAGTGTGTAAACGCTAACACGTGCGCCCACCATGGCCGGTGGTGTTGGTAGAGTTGATTGATCCAAGGCGGCGTATTATCCAAACCAGACTCGTAGGGGTGAATTTGCAGCACCAGACCCTCTTTATGCGGGTCGCGTTCGTTGTATAACCATGAGTGATAAGCCACCAATGCCGGGTAGACAGTTTGATACCAACTACGTCGTTCGGTTTTATTAAGTTTGGCCCCAATCGATACTACGGCTTCTGCGAGCATTGGCGGTTGTGTGATACCACTTGTCGACACATCATCTGGCGAATAGGGGCTCACCCAGCTGCGCCAGATATTGCGGTCTTGGCGATATTCAAAGCCTTTGGCAAAAATCATGTTAGGCAACATTCCATTTGACCACTGGCCGCGTAATAGACTCAAAATTTCTGTTTTAGCTCTATCGACATCGTAGTGGCGTAAACCAATGGCAATAAAGCAACTATCCCACAGCCACTGGTGTGGGTATAAATCGCCAGCCGGCACCGTGTATTCGCCGTGGTTGTTGGCTGCCAGAACTTCTTTGGCCTCTTCAACCAACTGCGTTGTATCCATGCAGATAGTATAGCGTAAGTGCTTTAGCGGAAGTTGTTGAAATTAAGAGGAAAGTCGAAGTCTTGCGTCTTTAGAAGTTGCATGACTAATTGCAGGTCATCCTTGCTGCCGCTCATTACCCGGACGGCATCGCCCTGGATTTGGGTTTTAACTTTAGGGTATTTGTCCCGCACTAGTCCGGTAATCTTCTTAGCTTTTTCTTGATCGAGGCCTTGCTTAAACGGCACTTCTTGGGTTGTTTTTAAGTTGCTGGTTGCTGGTTCTTTGCTTGTGTCTAAGACCTTTTGGCTTTGACCACGACTGGCCAGCTTTTTGCGGACAATATCAAGGATAGCCTCAATCTGCCAATCGCCGTTGCCGGTCACTTTAAAACCAGTTTTGTCGGCATTGAGCCAATCGAGCTCAGCCGGGGTGCCTTTAAAATCATAGCGACTATTTAACTCACGCTGGGCCTGATCAAAGACATTATTCATCTCTGCCTTGTCGTATTCACTGACTACATCAAACGAAAAATTTGCCATACACATAGTATAGCCCGAACCGCTGGCTTGAAACTACTGCTACATCTGTCGAAGTAGTTTATAATGGTGGTCAAGATGAGCTATAAAAACAAGCAGATTGCTGATGTTGCCAAGACACTGAAGGCGCAACTAGAGAAAGCCGACGACAAAAGGGTAGTTTTACGTTCGCCAGAATTGCGCGGTCTGTATGCGCAAATCGGCAGTTTGCCGGCTAACCAACGGGCTGCTTTCGGCCAAGAGGTCAACCAGCTCAAGACCGAACTAGACGAGCTGATTGCCACACATCAAGACAGCGAGGAATCGCTGACGCCAATTGACGTGACAGCGCCGTTTGACGTAAATACCCCCGCCGACAAGCGACCACACCTCCTGACTAGTGACACTGGTAGTCGCCATCCTCTTATGACAGAGCTACGTACGATTACAGATATATTTGGTCGCATGGGTTTTAATGTGTCGGGCTCTCGTCAACTTGATGACGACTACCACATGTTTGAGTCGCTGAACTTTCCCCAAGACCACCCGGCGCGAGACGACTATGATACGTTTATGACAACAGACGGCCTAATAGCCCCGGCA
>CAZBRC010000014.1:0-18898 GCA_964494415.1 uncultured Candidatus Saccharibacteria bacterium | reverse complement strand
CAATGCGACGCTTGCGGGTTTCACTGTTGAGGGTGGAGCGCGTCCAGCGCACCCACTCCCAGCGAGCCATCGGGGTTATCTTTTGCCACAAAGCTTGTGCCGCTGGCGTGTGATCAAGCGCTTTTTTTAGGTCAGTCGGCAACTGGGGGTCGGGCCAAACTTTAACCGGAGCAAAATTTATTGACACTATATCACCGGTTTTTACGGAAAGTTGTTTTTGCAAAGCGCCATCTAGCTCAAACCAATGACTACCAGCTCCATCAGGCTCCAGGGGCGTTTGAAATGAGTGGTCATTAATTGTACCCTCAACCATAGCCTGGCCGCGTGATGGCAGTTGTGCGCTGGCTTTTTGCGGAAGCCGGATGATTGCTCGTTTACGTATAGATAAAACTGGTGCGGTAAAGCTGATACTCATACCATCCCATCATACCGTAACTACGTAGCAGCTATCTACCCTCGGCGTATGCAGGCGACATTTCTTTCATAAGACAGCCAGCTGGATCCTGCTTGCTCGTGTCGTAAAGCTCGAGTCCTGTAACTTGCTCCCACTTCGCTTGTGAGCTTTGCAGTTGCTCAACCCAGCTATTCTTTACGGATTTGTCCAGCAGCGTGACCGGGCAGACGTGCATGGCGTTGCTTGTGCCATCATCTTTATTAACCTGAAATTCAAAGCGCAGTAAGCCATTGTTTTGGCGAGCTGGCACACCAAGTGTGTCCCCAACTTTCACCTTGTCGCCCTTTTTAACTTTAAGTTCGGTCAGATGATCGTAACCAATGACCCAACGCGATTTTTCGCTGGTCATCAAAAATACTTCGTAATCATTACTGTCGGGTTGTTGTTTGATGAAGCCAACCACACCTTCTATTGCTGATATAACCTTAGAGCCCTCTTTCATCGAGGCATATTCAAAGTTTGGATTATGACGAACCGGTGTACCTGGCAAGATGTCACCAAAGATGTAAAACCCCTTGTGGCCGCTGGCCGTAAAATCGCGTGTGGCGGCGGTGGTTACATTAACTTCGTCCATATTTGCTATACCTAGATTAAACAACGCCAGATTATCGTCGTTTTTAGCCACTTCACCAGAGTTGCTCGTCGTATTATTTGACTGTGTTTTTGACTGATTATTCTTCCGATACACAAACAGTGCAACAAAAACTATCAGTCCTAAAACAACCAGAATTATTAATAACTCTACTACCGAGAAGCCGTTTTGTTTTTTGTTAAGCATAAGCTTATAATATCGCACCCGTCTAGCACTTGCCACCCTTAATGTTCACAGCGGTCTCATTTTTGAAATTATAAAACTTGTTTTGGTCGACATCGGATTACTTCGTACAGCTTTGTTGCATGGGTTAGAAGTATTTTTACTGCTTACTCGACCTAAGGGTCAACACGAGCAAAGCTAGTCCTGCAATAAAAAGTACTGCCATCAGTACATATCCAATACCATCAAATCCTGTACTTGGAGCTCCACAGCAACCGTTCGCTCCAACTTCGAGCGCAATACCGGCAGGAATAGATGCTATAAGTAATATAAAACCTAAAATAATCTTGTAGGTTCGCGTGTTACGAATAATAAAACGTAAAAGTAAAAGGAAGCCAACGAAAACTACTGTTTCCATCAAGCAACTATATCAAAGGTCTAAAGCATATGCGAAATGGTACGCCCGGACGGATTCGAACCGCCGACACCTGGTTCCGAAGACCAGTGCTCTAATCCGCTGAGCTACGGGCGCGCGTAAGGTGTAATGTAGCACAAATTAACAGATTGGGCTAGTTACGGGTGGTGGTTTTAGGTTCAGCCTTCATGGCCTTTAGTACTGGTACGCTTATTGCTTTTGGGAGCTTCGAGCGCACGAGGGGTTTTGGGTTGGGCTGATTGATCGAGAGCCTCTTGCATTAGACGTATTACGCTCTTAGCATGCTCCCGGCTCATACCAACTCGGCTAATTGCCATCGGCTGACTATTGGCGCCGCCACTTTGCAAAAAATTCACCACTACTCCAAATTCGTTAGCGGTTACGTGTGCCATGTCGGCATACACAACCCGCACATCAAAAGGCATAACAAACACCGTATTTGGTGTGTCGCTGTCGGTACTGCCAACCTCTGCTTTGTCGTACCCAGCCAACTCCCATAACTTGGTGGTAGCTTCGTCGGACAGATCAAAATGATTGGCCAACAACAGCAGCACATCTTCGCTGGGGCGGAGGGCACCGTATTCAATATCTTTAAGCGTATCAAGGTCAATTTCTACTGCACCAGAAACTTCCGCCAAGGTTTCTTGTAGCTTTTGGCGGGCTTTTTTTAGTCGTATACCTAATGACCGGTAGGGAAACTCCGAATATTTCTCACTCATGTACGTTCATGGTACGCCCCTCGTCTGCCCCGTGCAAGCAAAAGCGCCGGCTTCTGCCAGACCAGCCCTCTAGCGTATAATGACCGTATGTATGTAATGGAAAACGTGCCGCTGAGCGGTTACTCAACCATGCGACTCGGTGGGCCAGCCTCATATCTTACCGAAATCACCAGTCAGGCAGAGATTCCTGAAGCTGCTGAGTGGGCCGAAGCCCACCAAGTTCCATTAGTTATGATTGGCGATGGCAGCAATATTATCTGGAGTGATGACGGTTTTAAAGGTTTAGTGGTGGTTAACAAAATCCCCGGCTTTGAAGCCTTTAAAGAAGATGACCAGAACTACTACTTAACTATCGGAGCCGGCGAAAATTGGGACAGTGTAGTGGCACGCACGGTGCAGATGGGACTAACCGGCATTGAGCAGTTATCGTTGATACCAGGCACAACCGGCGCAACCCCCGTTCAAAACGTCGGTGCGTACGGTCGAGAAATCGCCGATGTTCTAACAACTGTGCAAGCCTACGATTTACACACCCGTGATTTTACAACCTTAGCCGCCGCCGACTGTGCGTTTGGCTATCGAACCAGCCGCTTCAAGACCAGCGACCGTGGCCGCTTTTTAATCATAAATATAACGCTTCATTTGACGATAGGCGCCCCGCAACCACCCTTTTATGCTTCGCTGCAAAGCTACTTGCACGAACACAATGTCACGCAGTTTACCCCACAAAATGTCCGTGATGCGGTAATCGCCATCCGATCAAGTAAACTTCCCGACCCCAAAAAAGTTGCCAACAATGGCTCGTTCTTCGCTAATCCAATTGTCGAAGAAGGTGTATTGACCCAAATACAAGCTGACTACCCTAATGTCGTCCACTGGGAGCTGCCTGGCGGTAAGGTTAAATTATCGGCTGCATGGCTGGTGGAATCGGCTGGTTTTAAGGATGTGCATGACGAGGCAACCGGGATGGGCACCTGGCCCAAACAGGCGTTAGTGTTGGTAAACGAAAAAGCCAGCCGCACCGCCCAGCTGCTAGCCTTTCGTAAAAAAATTGTTGATGCGGTCCAGCAGAAGTTTGGCGTGCAACTGGTGCAAGAACCCGAGTTAATGGAGAGTTCGTAGTGCCAAAACCGACTGGCTACTCTGGGACACCCCTGGTAACCAAGCTGGGCTTTGCGGCTGGCGACGAAATTTTCGTTGAAACGACGCCCGACTGGTACTCAGAATTTGCTCATGACAACAAACTGGAGCTCTCACCTGGTCTTCCGGCTACTCATGCCCACATCTTTTGTAGCAGTCGCCGTGACCTACAACAATTCTTAAAAGATAACGACCTGCCTGGTATTGAAAAGTTTTTATGGGTATCGTGGCCCAAGAAAGCGAGCGGTTTGCAAACCGATATCACCGAGCAAACCTTGCGTGATCTGATCCTGCCAACTGGCTGGGTTGACGTGAAGGTAGCCGCCATCGACGACGTCTGGAGTGGCCTAAAATTTGTGCGGCGTAAACGTTAGCTGCTCATTAAACTAACTGTCACTCGGCAATGGGAACTTGACGGCAAAAGCTTCAACTTCTTTACTTAGCTTGTTAAGCGTGTCTTCACTGTCTTTGTTTTTAATGGCTTGGGTCATCCAGTCGGCAATTTGTCCCATGTGCTCTTCTTTTAGGCCGCGTGTCGTTATAGCCGGAGTGCCGATTCTGAGTCCCGACGGACGGAACGGCGGCAAAGTATCGTTTGGAATAGCGTTGCAGTTAGCATTGAGGCCGATTCGGTCAAGAATGTCCTGGGCCTGCCTGCCATCTACTTTAAAGCTGGTCGGCATGTCGATCATAATCATATGATTGTCGGTCCCATTGGTGACGAGTTTGAAACCACGTTGCATCAGCTCATCGGCCAGACGACTGGCGTTGGTAACAATTTGTTGTGCGTAGCCCTTAAACTCCGGCTGCGAGGCTTCATGAAAAGCCACTGCCTTTGCGGCGATACTATGCATATGTGGACCACCCTGAAAACCCGGAAAGACTTCGCGGTCGATGAGTGTCGGCAAGTTTTTGGGAGTTTTTTCGGGCGCTTTAAGTGGGTTACTGACGGTTCCTTGTGTCAGAATCAGACCGCCACGCGGCCCCCGCAGGGTTTTATGCGTGGTGGTGGTCATAATATTAAAACCAGCATCCAGTGGGTTTGGCAGTACGCCGCCAGCAATCAAGCCGGCAATGTGGGCCATATCAGCCATCAGTACCGCATTTACTTCTTTGCCGATTTCGGCAAACTTTTGGTAATCAAGGTTGCGTGGATAACCAGAAAACCCAGCTAGAATAATTTTTGGTTTGGTTTTGAGGGCCGTCTTACGCATCTCGTCGTAGTCGATCTCGCCAGTTTCCACATCTTTAATACCATAACGTACAAAGTTATATAACTTGGCGCTGCTCGTAATAGGATGTCCATGGGTTAGGTGTCCACCATGATCGAGTTTCATCGCCATGACGGTATCACCAGGCTCCAACCAGGCTTGGTAAACCGCAATGTTAGCCGGCGCGCCGGAATGAGGCTGCACATTTGCGTGGTCGGACCCAAACAATTTTTTAGCCCGATCAATTGCAAGTTGTTCCAGTAGGTCGGTATTTTCCTGACCACCATAGTAACGTTTGCCAGGGTAGCCTTCGGAATACTTATTGGTGAAGACGCTTCCGAGGGCGGTCAGTACATCACTGCTCACATAGTTTTCACTTGGAATTAGTTCCAGGCCGCGGCGTTGTCGCTCGGCTTCGGCTTTAAGTAATTTTTGAACGGCGGTATCTTTCATAATGTTCTCCCCATAGTTGCTGTAATTGTCACCCAGAAGTAGTCCCGCGCTATATCATGATCATATTTTAACAGTGTGCTTAAGCGATGACCACTGTCACTTGCACCCTATACCAGATATAGTATAATCAATCTGCTTATGACCACTACCAACCAGAAAATTGGCCAACTTATTTACCAGATGCGACAAGAGCGTGGCCTTACCCAAGCAGAATTTGCCCGCCGTTTAGGCACCAGTCAGTCAGCCGTCAACCGTATAGAGCACGGGGGCCAAAACCTCAGTCTCGAGACGTTGGGGCGAATTAGTGAAGTGCTGCAAAAACCACTTATCAGTATTGGTGGTGGTGCGGTTAATTTGCGAATCGAAGGTGGCCGAGAGTTGTCTGGTAGCATTACGACCAAGGTATCCAAAAATGCCGCCGTCGGTTTGTTGTTTGCGGCTTTATTAAACAAAGGCACCACACGCCTAAAGCGCATGCCGCGGATCGAAGAAGTTAATCGTATTATTGAAGTTTTAATTAGCATTGGCGTACATGTTCGCTGGCTGCCTGATAATGACCTAGAAATTAAACCACCGGCCAAGCTTAAGCTGGACAAAATCGATGGTGCCGCGGCCCGCAAAACGCGCAGCGTGCTCATGATGCTCGGCCCGGTTATGCACCTAGAGAAAAACTTTAAGATACCCTACGCTGGCGGCTGTAAGCTTGGCCGGCGAACCGTCCAACCTCATTTGTTTGCTTTAGAGGAGTTGGGCGTTAACATTGTGGCTAAAACCGGTCATTACAATGTGACGGTCCACAAAAAACACACGTCACAAGTCATCTTGTATGAATCCGGTGATACTGTTACCGAGAACATCCTGATGGCCGCAGCCCGCTACGAAGAAGAAACTGTCATTAAATACGCTAGCGCCAACTACGCCATCCAAGATATGTGCATCTACCTTAAAAAACTTGGCGTAAAGATTGACGGTATCGGCACCACGACGCTGCGGATTCGCGGTGTCAAAGACATTAAAAAGAATGTTACCTACTCCCCAAGCGAAGACCCGATTGAATCTATGACCTTTATTGCAGCGGCAATTACCACTAACTCGCACATAACCATCAAGCGGACACCCATCGAATTTGTAGAGCTAGAAATTATGAAACTCAAAAAGATGGGTGTCCGGTTTGACATCTCTCCAACCTACAAAGCCGACAATGGTTTTACTGAACTGGCCGATGTCACCGTTCATAAGTATAAAAGTCTCAAGGCGCTGGACGAAAAAGTCTACGGTCGTCCTTACCCCGGACTTAATATTGATAACCTACCCTACTTTGTGCCCATCGCCGCAGTTGCACACGGGCGAACTTTAATTCACGACTGGGTGTACGAAGAACGTGCTTTGTACTACACCGAGCTCCGCAAGCTTGGTGTTAACGTTACTTTGGCTGACCCACACCGGGCTTATATTGATGGTCCAACTCGTTTTACGTCGGCTGACGTCGTTTGTCCGCCAGCGCTGCGACCGGCCGTACTCCTACTGATTGGCATGTTAGCAGCCAAAGGCACGTCCATGCTACGAAATGTCTACTCCATAAACCGGGGGTACGAAGATTTAGCCGAGCGCTTAAATTCGCTCGGAGCACATATCGAAATTATTCACGAAATCTAACTCTTCGGTTCAAACAAAATTCTGGGGTGCCTGAAGGGATTTGAACCCTCGATCTTCGGAACCACAACCCGACGCTTTAACCGGCTAAGCTACAGGCACCATAAAACAGGGGTGATTATACCCTAAGCAGGCGTATTCGACAACATGCTATACTCGGCGCTAATGAAACCCCGACGTTACTTGGCTGCTTCTACTAGTTCGCCGGTTTGTAGCCATTCGGAACGAATGAATCTAAGAAGTCCTGATATACGTGTGCATTTGCAGGTTTATTAAAATCTTCCAAACTCATTAACACGTCGTATCTTGTGGTCATTACGAATGTGGTGACTGTAAAGCTTTTAGTGTCTTTTGTGGTGTTGTACTGATTAGCAAATAATGCGCTTTGTAATTTAACTTCTTTCTTGTTAGTTACCTCTTTATAGCCGGTCGGTGCCGGTAACGCCGATAAAGACCGACCATCATACGGTTGAGTAATAAAAATCAACACTCCGTCTGCGGAACTAAACGTACGAACCGTTCGCTGATTGTCCTCT
Source organism: uncultured Candidatus Saccharibacteria bacterium (assembly GCA_964494415.1). Classification (GTDB taxonomy): domain Bacteria; phylum Patescibacteriota; class Saccharimonadia; order Saccharimonadales; family OMJO01; genus CAZBRC01. Next base: position 11,542 of record CAZBRC010000014.1, on the reverse strand, counting down.
TGTGAGGTGCTTTCTGTCCAGCCAGGCGGTTTCTGGTAATCCATATCTAAGTTCAAAGGCTGAGAAGTAGATTGCTTCGCAGGTATTTTGTCGGGCAGTTGGTTTCGGTCTTTAGCTGAGACAAAATACCAAAGAACAAAACCAATCACCCCAATAATTACGATTATAAGAGCTGCCTCTACTACTCCAAAGCCACCTTCGTTTCTTTTCATAAAGTTATAGTATCATAAGCACCATCTTGGACTTGTGGTACAGCATTCTTGCAGAAGTTAGAAAAATCCTGCTGGCATCATGTACTAAAAACACAATGTAAAAGACGTAAAGAAAAGTATAACTGCGAAAATAATAATCAAAGTAATCTTTGCCAAGTAATTGAGGAGCTTAGATTGAGTAGTTTGGCCAAGCGGCGCCAATAGTACAAGCCCTGTGAATATAAGAAACAAGACTATCCCTAAAAACAAATAAGGGTTGGTTTGAGATTCATCAGTACATGCAAGGAACCCATGCCCCAGATATAGGGCATCAAGAAAGGTAGCTAAACCCACCATTCCTATCAAAGCAAAATGATGTTTTATTTTAATTTCCATAATACCGATGAGTATACAATAAGTTTACAGGTAAAACGCATGATAAATGGTACCCCGGGCAGGATTCGAACCTGCGACCTTGAGCTTAGAAGTCTCCTGCTCTATCCAACTGAGCTACCGGGGCGTAACGTTTGCAATAACCTGGTGCGGGTGGCGAGAATCGAACTCGCGTCTCAAGCTTGGAAGGCTAGCATATTAGCCACTATACGACACCCGCAAATCTGTCCTTAACCGCTGTATTATACCAGGTTATCTCTGTTATAATGAGTTCCAATGAGACAAATAAAGAGGTTGGTTCAGTTTTTTAAAGAATACCGCACACTCGGCCTGGTGGTTGTGGTGTTATTGGTGGGCCTTATTTTAGATATTACTGGCTATGACACCGCCGCCCACTGGGTGCTTGGTGTTGGTGCCTTGGCCGCTACTGTACCGATTGTAAAAGATATGGCCGAGTCGATTCGCAGTGGTCAGTATGGCTTGGACATCTTGGCAGTAACAGCCATCGTAACTTCCGTAGTCATGAAAGAATACTGGGCCGGTATGATTATCGTTTTGATGTTAACCGGTGGTGAAGCCCTAGAAGATTACGCCGGTGAACGCGCCAAGGTCGAGTTAACCGCCCTGTTAAAACGCAAGCCCACCAAAGCTCACTTAGTTAAAGGTACACAAGTGCTCGAAGTTAGCGCCAGTACCGTTAGAGTTGGTGATAAGCTGGTCATTTACCCCGGCGAAGTCGTCCCGGTTGATGGCGAGATTTACGAAGGCAGCTCGAGCTTCGATGAGTCAAGTCTGACAGGCGAGAGCTTGCCAATTACAAAAGATGTCGGCGATACCTTGTTGAGTGGGTCGGTCAATGTTGAAGGTGCTATCCGTATTAAAGCCCTCAGTTCTGCAGCCGACAGCCAATACGAACAAATTATTAAATTGGTGAAGTCGGCCGCAAACAGTCAAGCACCGTTTGTGCGTCTTGCCGACCGCTATAGTATTCCCTTCACTTTAATCGCCTTCATGATTGCCGGGACTGCCTGGATTTTGTCCGGAGACCCTAAACGCTTCCTAGAAGTATTGGTAGTAGCTACACCTTGTCCACTGTTGTTGGGTGCACCAATTGCCTTGATATCCGGCATGAGTCGAGCCGCCAAATATGGCATCATCGTTAAAACCGGTGCTGCCCTAGAACGTTTGGCCGAAATCAAAACCATGGCATTTGATAAAACTGGTACCCTAACCCGTGGCGTGCCGGTCGTAGAAAAAGTCACCACGTATGGCTCGTTTACTAAATCAGAGGCACTGCGCTTTGCGGCCGCCTTAGAACAAAACTCCAGCCACATTCTGGCCAAAGCAGTAGTGACGGCCGCCCAAAAATCTAATGACAAAAAGCTACAACCCGCCAAACAAGTTAAAGAACAAGCTGGCCATGGGTTGTCGGGACGAATCGGTGGCAAACATCTATTGATTGGCCGCCTGAGTATGCTCCAAGAACAAGATGTGGTGTTTCCTAAAGGCTGGCGCGATCCAGCCCAGCAAACCGCAACCTACTTAGCCGTTGACGGGCATTTAGCCGCGGTAATTACCTTTGTTGACGAACTCCGACCGGAAAGCAAAATTATGCTACAACGTCTAGAACAAGCCGGCGTTCACAACACCCTGATGGTAACTGGTGATAATCAAAATACAGCAAATCATATTGCTAAGCAGCTTGGTATAACATCAGTTAAAGCCAATTGTTTACCCGGCGATAAAATCCACGCCATCGAACAAATCACCGAACGACCCGTAGCCTTTGTGGGTGATGGTGTAAATGATGCCCCTGTCTTGACCGCTGCCGAAGTTGGCATTGCCTTAGGTGCGCGCGGCTCAACTGCCGCCAGCGAATCAGCCGATGTGGTGATTATGCTCGATGACGTCAGTCGTGTCGCCACCAGCGTAGAGATTGCTAAGCGAACCTTCTCGATTGCACGTCAGGCCATCTTGATTGGTATTTCTATAAGTATCGGCCTAATGTTAATCTTTTCGACCGGCCGCTTCCGTGCGACGACTGGCGCTGCGATTCAGGAACTTGTAGATATCACGGTCATTGTCTATGCACTGCGCGCCCACAGTTCACCGCGGCGACGCTCAAACTAAATATCTACGTCAGCCTTTAAATAATATTAGCCTGTAGGACGATGGTCACCAGAACAGGTATAAACAGGTTGTCCATACCAAGTACACCAACATTCTCGGCGGTAGTGGCGAGTATCGGCAATACTAGCAAGAGTAGTGGCAGGTTATTAACACCAAACGGTGTTGCCATCACCACCCACAGGGTAATAACAAATGACACCACCCAGAATGCCAGTGAGCCCTCTAGGCTCTTTTTATGCCCAAGTACGTTGTAGGAGTGCTTCCCAAAGCGAGTGCCCACCACAGCCGCCGCAGCGTCGGCCAGGCCAAGGTGCAGCATGGCCGCAGCAAAAATCCACTCATTCGGGCCAATCAGCGCAACAACGATAACACCCAAAGGGAAGAAGAACTCACCCCACGTTAGGCGATAAACCGAACGTAAGTCGTGGAACAAGTTAAATTTACGAGCAACCGTTGCGGCTAAAATAAAAATTGTTTCAGCAACAATAATCACCTGCATACTCACAAAGAACGGCCAGGTAGCAGCCGCTAGACCATGCGCGACGTGGACCATTTTACGGGCCACTTCCGGTGAATAGCGTTTGGTTCCGAAATACCCTTCGGCATAGGCTACGACCACGAGGGCAATAGCTGTGCTGATAACCAGCTCTAACATGCTGCTTATTATACCTTACTCGACAATGACCGTGCCCTGAAAACTCTTGTTGGTTGGGTTCAGGTAGTCGTTATATGTATACGTGCCGGCTTTCTCGAAGATAAAACTGAATGATTCACCAGTTTCCAAAGGATCCTGGCTATCCAACTCGGGCAGTGAGGTTTTAGTTGGGTATGGATCAGCCGAGATACGGTGTGGGCTTTTATCGTTATTTTGCCAGGTAACCTGAGAGCCAACAGCGATTTTAACCACTTGGGGATTGACGCCTTTGTCGGTAATCACCACGCTGGTGTTAGTGATGGCTGGACTCTTTTTGTCGGTCGTATTATCTGGTGCCACCGTGGTAGTGGAAGTTTCGTTGCTTGGTTTTAAGATGTAGTAATAACCGGCCGCGGCTGCCCCGCCAAGTATTAAAAGGATCAGAATTACCAACAGCGCCTTTTTGGACTTTTTGGGTTTTTTGCTTGGCATCGGCTGTGGCGCTTGTGGCGCGGGCATCGCGGCCGGGTTCGGTGGCATACCGCCAGTCATTGGTGTGGAAGGCCCAGGTGTTTGCGAATCCATATTTATTCCTTACTTCTTTGTTAGGGCTACGTTAACGGTTTTAATCAGGTCAGATTCAATAGCCACGCTGATATATTGTGAGCTGCGTTGCTGTGAACCCGTATATTTAACGGTGTATGTTCGCACCGGCAGGTTCACTATCAGGTAGTAGCCTCGGCTGTTAGAACGAGTTACGGTGCGTTTGCCGTTTACGTATGTACTAATGTATGCCCCACCAATTGAATCACCCGATTCGGCTTTAGTGACACGTCCCGTCAGGCCGCCGGTGGATACCGTAGCCGGTTGGGTAGTTGCACTCGCAACATTGCTGGCTGCACTGACATTTCCGCCAGCATCTTTGGCTTTTACGGTGTAGTCGTACTTTGTTCCGGCAGTCAGGCCACTGTCACCAAAGCTTGTGACCGAACCATCAACCGTCACGAGTTTGTTGGTACCACGGTAGATGTCGTAACTCGTCACGCCGACCGCGTCGGTACTAGCCGACCACGAAAGGTTTATTTGACTAGAGCTAACGGCTGTAGCTGCGACATTAGCCGGCACAGTCGGTGCGGTTGTGTCAGCTGGGTTGGGCGTAGTAACCGTAGCAGCGGTCGACTTGTCGCTGAGATTGCCCGAGGTGTCGGTAGCAATCAGGTAGTAGCTGTATTTGGTATTAGCCGCAGTAGTGGTATCGCTGTAACTAGTGGCTGACTTATCAAGCAAGGCAATCAATCTGTCATCGCGGTATAAGAAATAGCCTTGCAGGGCCACGTCATCAGTAGCTGCCGTCCATGAAACAGACACTTTGTTATAGGCGTCGGCAGTCGCCTTTACGTTACTGGCGGGCTGTGGTTTGGTGACGTCACCATTTAAAACTGTCACGCTGCTACTGTCGCGAAGTGAACGATTGCCCGCAGCATCAACAGCTTCGACACTCACCACATGACTACCGTTTTTAGCTTTTGCTGTATCCCAGCTATAACTATATGGTGCGGTGTTATCATCTGCGCCTGTTATGAGTACTCCGTCTAAATAGAACTGTACATTAGTGACGGCTTTGTTGTCGGAGGCCTCGGCAGTCACGTTAACAGTGCCCTTGAGCTGCTGTGCTCCGTCGGCTGGTGCCGTCAAACTGATGGTCGGTGGCGCGGTGTCGGGGTTATTGACGGTGACAGAAACAACACTACGAGATGATCGATTCCCGGCATTATCAATCGCTTCAGCACCAAGTGAGTGCGTCCCATTTTTTAATACTGTCGTGTCCCAATTGAATGCGTAAGGTACGACTCGCGCATCAACGCCGTTTTGCAGAACGTTATCGACAAAGTAGTCGACACGGGCAACACCCGATGCATCGCTTGCGGTCGTTGTTACCTTGTATTGGCCACTCACCTGGCTGCCAGTTGTTGGGCTGCTAATTGCAGCTGTCGGTGGTGTCGTATCTGCTGGCGGGGCTGTCGTGCTGTCGTATGAATATACACGCACGTAATCAACTTTTGTTTCGGAGGTCTTAAAAGTACTGTCGGGTGGGGTGTCCCCATCACTTGCGTCTTTGACAACCTGATTCATAATTCGTAAGTCCCACTTGCCCTTTAGCGAGTTCTCCCAGAAGGTCTTATCAAAACCAGGCGAAGAATTAGCGGTGTGGGTGGTAACTAAACGACCGTCAAAGTAATAGCGTACCTGAGATTGTGAGGTGTCAATTTCTACGGCATAGGTGTGCATGCCGGTACTGACATCATCGCAGTTGTTTTGCACCACCGAATTATCAGCTGGCACCGGACATTTCTCATTACTTATATAACCCGTGTCGCCGCCCGTATGCCTACTCCCCAGCCAGCTGGTAACTTGGTACGTGAAGTTATTCTTTTCGTCACCCCAGCGCTCCATCAAATCAAGTTCACCATATGGCGTCGTACTGTTGGCAACGGGGTCGGTACCACCCCATTCGTTACGAGTCCATAAGCCAGGCCAGACGCCATGTATACCAGTAGGTGGCAGCTGGGCACGCATTTCAATTTTAATTAAGCCACTCGTTGACGCCGTAGGAGAAATTCGATACTTCGACGGTGAAGAATCGACTGCAGAAGACCGTATGTAACCTGTAGTAAACGGCTTAGCTGTGCCACAGGTACTGGCTTCTTTTTTAGTTCGAACCACAAGCGTGCCGTTGGTAACCTGTAAATTTCCATTTGCACCCTGTTGATTGGTGTAACAGGCTTGGTCGTAGCTTAAATCACCGGTATAGATGTTCCACTTAGAGGAGTCTATAGTTGTGCCGTCAAATTCGTCGGACCACACCATCTTCCATGTTCCGGTAGTGGTGGCGGCTTTGGCTAAATACAGCCACGTACCACCAGCTAGTCCAAACAACACAATAAAGGTGGCAAAGCGAAGCAGTCCGCGACGCTTTTTAACTTTAGGCACGTTAAATGAGCCGCTCACTTGAATAGGCTGTGCAGCTGGCTGTTCAACTACCGGAGTTGGGTCTTTGACGGGTTCAGGTGGTGTGGTTGGGTTCTGTTGGTTATCCACGAACTATACGCTTTCACTTTACGCTTATGCTATCTGTTATGGGGCTGCCTGTCAATTTTTGCTACTATATAGCTATGGCATTTGTACTTATGACCTTTGCGATTTCGGTCGGCTTCAATGTATTACTATTTTTGCCGGCCTTTGCTTTTAAAACCGACAAGCTCACCGATTTGTCATATTCCCTGACCTTTATTTTCCTAGCCATTCTCAGTTACACCCTGAGTGACGGCAGCCAGCTCCAAAAAGTATTATTGGCTTGTGTTGTGGTCTGGGCAGCCCGTTTGGGACTCTTCTTGTTCAATCGCATCCGGGCGATGAAACGCGACAAGCGTTTTGATGACATGCGCGATAACCTCCAGAAGTTCTTAGGCTTTTGGGTGCTGCAAGGAATCACCGTACCAATAGTTTTACTGGCTGCGGTATTAGCCTGGCATAGTGGTGTTGGCGATATCGGGGGCATTACCTACTTTGGTGTAGGCGTTTTCGCAATTGGCCTGCTGATGGAAGCGACGGCAGATTACCAAAAATACCGTTTTAATAAGACAAATAAGGCTAAAGTCTGGATCGATACAGGAATCTGGAAGATCAGCCGCCACCCAAATTATCTCGGCGAAATGCTGGTATGGATTGGCGTATACTTTGTCGCTTACAACGGCCTAATCGACGCTGACCGCATCTATGGACTAGCCAGCCCCTTGTACATCATTTGCTTATTGTTATTTGTGAGTGGCGTACCCCTACTAGAGGACGCAGCTGACGCGAAGTGGGGCAAGAACAAAGACTACCAAGCCTATAAAAAAGAAGTGCCCGTATTACTGCCGACTGTCTCGTCGGTTAAACGTTTGTCTAAGTAATAACCGGTTTACGCGTTACGTGGTCGAGATAAACCTCTGTTACTGGAAATGTTCAGGCACGTCACCAAAAACCCTAAGCCAGCACAGAAGGTGTTTACTAGTGGGCTGACTGTTCGCTTCTCAGCAGATACTCATTTAAGTACTGTTTACTTCTCTCCGATGCTATATTTCTTAAAATCAGAGAGGTTCTAGTTATGAGTGCACTAGCACGAGGTGTTAAAAATTCGGTACGTAATCCTATAAGAACTGCGGCAGTTGTCATCCTTTTGGGGGTGGCGATGGCTTTCGCGCTAAGTCTGATGCTTGCGAATCAAGCTGTTAAAGCAAAGTTAAATGACCTAAAAACGACTGGTGCTACTACATTAACTATCACACCTGCAGGTCAGGGCTTTGGGCCTAACTCATCTGGTGGCGGGGAGCCGCTGACTAGCGCAACGTATGACAAGATAAAAACCGTCGAACATGTTGCCGATTCGGGTGCTACACTCAGTGGCAACAGTTTTCGAAGAGCCACTAATACGACTCCCGGGCAAGGCCAGGCTGGCGGACAAGCTACCTTCACCCCGCCTGAGTCAAAAGTAGCCTTGGAGTCCCCAATTGATGCTGGCACTCTCGGTCGCCGTCAGTTCGCCAATAATAACAGTACTAGCACTCAGAGTGTGCCCGACTTCAAAATACCAGTACAGGCAACCGGTATAACTGGTAACCTCGACGGTAGCGGCAAGAACTACGTGGTTACAAAAGGCGAATGGTTCACAGGCGATGCTCACCAAGCAGTTGTCGGCACTACCCTGGCTGACCACAACAAACTTAGCGTTGGTTCAACCTTTAAAGCTTACGACCAAACCTTCACTGTGGTAGGTATCTACGACGGTGGCAGTGAATTTGCCAATGCTAGCGTACTCATGCCGCTTAAAACCCTCCAGGATTTATCTGAGCAACCAGATGAAGTAAGTAGTATCGTCGTTAAAGTCGATTCTATCGATAACATCGCCAGCACTAAGACGGCTATTGAGAATACTGTAGGCAAAGATAAAGTCGAAGTAACTTCATCAGCCCAAAGTACTGAGGATGCTATATCAAGCTTGAAAAGCATTCAAAAGATTTCTGTAGCTGGAGTTGTAATCGCAGTTATTGCCGCGGGTGTTATTGTCTTCATGATTATGTTGATGATCGTTCGTGAGCGAAAACGTGAGATCGCCATCCTTAAATCCATTGGAGCAAGCAACTTTAAGATTACGACGCAGTTCGTAGCTGAAGCGGTCACTCTTACACTATGTAGCGTAGTGGTCGGCGTACTTATTGCCTTGGCTTCGAGTAATGGTCTAACCAAAGTACTAATATCCAGCAACACTACCGACAGCTCAGCGACCACAACGCAAAACACCCCTGGCGGTGCGCAGAGTGGACCAGGTGATGGTATGAGAAGAGTAATCGGTAGCCCAGCCCAAACCGAGCAGAAATCCACTAAAGATTTGTTGAGTGATGTAAAGACCGACGCAGGTGCCAGTCTTCTAATCCAGGGTCTATTCGCAGTCATTCTTATAGGTATCTTGGGTAGTGCTATCCCTGCCTATGCAATTGCTAAAGTCCGCCCAGCGGAAGTCATGAGGGGAGAATAAGATGTTAAGTGTTAAAGAGCTAACCAAGACTTTCAAGTCTGGCGACCACACCGTAACGGCTGTCGACAAACTTAGCCTGAGTTTACCTCAAGGTACCTTTGCTGCCATTGTCGGTAAGAGCGGTTCAGGTAAATCTACCCTATTAGGCCTACTGGGTGCCCTAGATCGTCCAACTAGTGGCTCAATTGAAGTTGACGACAATGACGTAACCAAGATGAACGATCAAAAGTTGATTGCTTATCGTCGCAAGACCATTGGTTATGTGTTTCAGAACTATAGCCTCATACCCAACTTGACGGCTGTTGAGAACGTCATGCTGCCCTTGGAGTTTGACGGAGTCTCGCCTGCAGAGCGTAAGAAGCGTGCTCAAGAGCTGCTAACACAGGTCGGAATTGCCGAAGATGAACAACATCGCAAACCAGCACGATTATCTGGTGGACAGCAACAACGCGTCGCAATTGCCAGAGCCCTTGCGAATAAGCCAAAATTAATTCTGGCCGATGAACCAACTGGTAACCTCGATTCCAAAACTGGTAAGGTTATCTTTGACCTACTGCATGGTCTGGCCAGGAACCAAAAAACCACTATCATAGTGGTGACTCACGACTTAGAAATCGCTGGCAAAACCGACAAAGTCTTCAAGCTAGAAGACGGCAAACTTAAGTGATGATCAGACAATTTTTCATGGTCGGGGTGAGAGGACTTGAACCTCCGACCTCAGCGTCCCGAACGCTGCGCGCTAGCCAACTGCGCCACACCCCGATATAAAGCAGGCGGTTAGGCTGCTTGGGCTCGGTCTTCGCGTTTTGAAAACACAAAGATGTACAGGATTTCTAATATTCCTGCTGTGTTCAGCACGAGCAGTACAATAAACCAAACTTTGTCATTTCGCTGGGCGGATTTCCAAAGTGCCCAACCCTTCCAAATCAGTGACCAGATTAATAAAGCTGAGATTCCGAGAATCTCGGGCGTAGTAAGTGTGAAGTCATTCATATCAGTACTGTATCTCAACTACCTAAAAAAATAAAATGGTCGGGGTGAGAGGACTTGAACCTCCGACCTCCTGGTCCCAAACCAGGCGCGCTAGCCAACTGCGCCACACCCCGATATGTCTGTAACAGGGTGATTTTACTATAAAACCTCTGTTACTGCTAGTCGACAAGGCGCTGAATCTGAGTAATCTCGTTTGCCAGACCGGATTGTTCATCACTTTTTACCAGCACGGCGTTGAACTGATAGGGTTTATCACTCGCCAAAACATTCCGGTTGATGCGGCCATGTCGCCATCGTTCGGTAACAATTTTTAAGTCCACACCCAGACTTGAATGCAGCGTACCGCACATTCCAACGTCAGTAATGTGAGCTGTGCCACCGGGCAAAACCATCGCATCGGCTGACGGCACATGCCAGTGATCGCCGACTACAGCCGTTACTCGACCATCCAGGTAGTAGCCGATGACGCGCTTCTCACTACTGTAGTCGCCATGAAAATTAACGACCGTGGCAACATGCTTAACATGTTTAGTATTCTCAAGAATGGTATCCACAATCTGCAATGGGTTATCAACCGGCTTATCGGCATCTTTGCCAACTATCTGACCGAGCAAACTTATAACTAAAATCGCTCCACGTTCTGTTTTGACTGTTTTATAACCCCCTCCAACCGTACCAGCTGGATAATTGGCTGGTCGAATGATGGGCGCTTCTGGATCATTAAGCGCTGGGTAAATGTCGTGCTGGTGCAATGACCAGTTGCCGCCAGTGAAGAAATCAATGCCAAGCGTTTGCAAACGTTCAAAGTCACGTTTGCGTATACCCCGCCCATCAGACACGTTTTCGGCCTGGGCAATCACTACGTCAGGTTGATAGTCTTGCCGTATGGTGGGTAAGACTGCACTGACAACCTCAACCCCAGGGCTGCCCATAATGTCACCTATATACAATATGTTCACACCACTAGTCTATACGATAAAAGTGGCTATCGACTAGTTTCTGAAGTGGCTCCCAGACCTGACGAGCTTTTTTATGCGTGAGGGTGCTGAGTTTTACCAAGATAACCAACAGCATGGTCAGGCCAGTACAGAGCAGGGCTGTAACCACGTGGTACATCAAGCCGTCTGATGTTTGCAGGAACAAAATAAACAACAACGTGATCGAAAACAACATCAGCATAATCACCCACTCGTTGCTGTAAACCTTATTGCTAATCTGCATGTTGAACATGGTGCGGTTTTGTTGGTTCGCCACAACCTTTTCAAGCAAGGCATCGATCTCCTTTTTCTCGGGACCATCGTAGGCGATACAGTAACTGATTAAATCTTCGTAGGCTTTTTCGCCACCCAGGTGCTTGCCGTTAACAGTTCTGTGGATGTAATCGATGAAACGATCTTGCAGACTGTTGCGCAGATGTTTGGGCAAATCTTTGGTTGACAGCACCATGGCAAAAATAGCGTTGGCCTCGCTGCGGATAATGCGGTGCAGCTCTTCGATACGGCCTTTTTGGGCGCTGACGATTGGCGAGATGTAAAACCCGTAAAAAAACGAGTTTACAGAAAACAATTTGAGGGCTGCACTTTCTAAATTTTGGTGAGGCTGGAGATTAGTTTTGTATTGGTTGTC
>CAZBRC010000013.1:0-18961 GCA_964494415.1 uncultured Candidatus Saccharibacteria bacterium | reverse complement strand
AACCAGCGTACGGTGCCAGATATTGCAAGCTGGCTGGGTCAGCTGCACTGGTTACCACCACAATCGTTTGGTCCATGACACCCTCACGCTTGAGGCGTTCGACTAAACGTGCCACTTTACTGAGCTTTTGGCCAATGGCGACGTAGATGTTAATGACGCCGGTGTTTTGGCGATGTTGGTTAATCATGGTGTCGATAGCCACAGCGGTTTTACCGGTTTGGCGGTCACCGATAATCAGCTCACGTTGGCCACGGCCAACCGGAATCATCGAGTCGATGGCCGTCAAACCGGTCATCAACGGTTCATGCACACCTTTTCGAGCCAAAACACCGGGCGCCGTCCGCTCGACAGGACTGGTTTTAGTAGCTTTAATCGCACCTTTGCCATCGAGCGGGCGGCCCATAGGGTCGACGACACGACCGACGAGCTCAGGTCCAACCGGAACTTCGACAATACGCCCAGTTAATTTGGCGGTAGCACCAGCCTTAATAACAGTGTCGTCGCCTAGGAGCACGGCACCGATTTCGTCTTGGCCAAGGTTAAAAGCAAACGCCGTTACTTCGGTACCATCGGTTGCCGAGATATTAATCATTTCGTTATAACCACAGTCAGTTAAGCCGTAGATCCACACCACGTTATCACTGACGCGGGTAACGACACCTACACGCTCAATTTCTGGCCGTGTTTTGAGCTCCTCAATGGCCGCTCGAATATCCGCTGCTAGTTCGGTTATCGATACATCACTCATGTTCCGTTTATTCTCCTAGTCTCTCTGAGCCATCAGGCGTTTAAAAGTATTCAATTTGGCTTCGACCGTTGCGTCGAGCTGCTCACCGGGCATTTCTACACGAATGCCGCCAATCACACTGGGATCCAGTTTTTCGTCTATCATGGTCGTCTTTAAATCTGGATATTGGTCTTTTAGAATGTGCCGTACCTGGCGCTTTACATCGGCTGTCAACGAATGGGCTGACACCGCAGTGGCTTCTACGACACCGTGTTCGGCACGATAGGCCATAACATCGCGCATCAATGACTCCAAGCTGTTCGTTTGATTGGTTTCCAGTAAATAAGCCGCCAACTCCCGGGCCAATGTTTTGGTATTGGTAGTTCGTAAACTACGCTTTCCAATTACTTCGGCAAGGTGGTGACGACTGGCGTTCATTTTTTACCGCGACCTTTCACAGCTTTTTCGATCAACTCACTGTCTCGCTTGGAGTCAACTTTTTCTTCGACGACCGCTTCGGTTGCTTCTGACACAAGACCGACAATGTCTTTTTCTAGCCGACGTTTGGCTTGCTCGGACTCTTCTTTTATCCGGGCTTCGGCGTCTGACATCATGGCGTCAGTTTTACGCTTGCCGGTTTTTTCGGCTTCACGCAGAATTTCGCGGGCTTCCTTTTGGCCATCACCGATAATTCGGTCGGCCTCATGGCGCGCTTCGCGAATGATTTTGGCACTGGTTTCTTCGAGCTTGGCTTGCTCGCGCTCCATCTTTTGCCCAAGTTTCACACCGTCTTCAATCACTTGGCGACGTTGTTCGAGCATTTTGATGATGGGCTTAAAAGCAAAGCGCTTTAACAGCACAATAGCCAGCACAAAGGTAATCAGCTGAATCAGCAATGAGCTGAGACTGACTCCCAGTGTCCCAATCCCGGACGCAGCTTCTTCGGCTGCAAACAGGGTAGTTACCATTCAGTTCTCCTTACACGTCCCAATTATTTAATGATGAAGATCGAGGCGAAGACCAACAGGGCCATCAACTCAACAATAGCGATCACAACCAGGATCTGACCAAAGTATTTGGCTGATTCTGGGTTACGGCCAACGGCGTTCATGAAGCTACTGCCCATTAAGCCGATACCAATAGCTGGGCCTAACATACCAAAACCCATCATGATACCCTTTGCCAGGACATCCAGGTTTCCAGTAATTTCTGCCATGTATTGCATAATATTAACTCCTTATTTTTATACGATTAACTTGCTTTTCCGCCCGCCGGTGCACTTACAGCCATCTGGGTAACGGAATCTAACTCATCGGGGTCATGCCCCTCGTCATCATGCTTGATAGCTACTGCTAGGTAGACTACCGCCAGCATTACAAAAATATAGGCCTGCAAGGCACCAACCATCATTTCTAGGATAAAAAAGGGCAATGAGGTCAGTGGTGCGGCGGCCTTACCTAGGTAGGCAAACACGGCAATGATGATTTCACCAATCGCAACGTTCAAGAACAAACGCAGCGCCAGGCTGATTACGCGGGTCAGCTCGCTGAAGATTTCGAACCCGCCCATCATGTAGGTCATGGGGTTCTTGAGGCTGCCGGCAAAGTAATGTCGTGAGTGTCGCTTGATGCCAGATTCTTTAATAGCAAAGTACTGCACCATAACCATGGTGACAGCAGCGGCGGCCAACGTGCCGTTTAAGTCAGCGGTAAATGGTCGCAATAACGGCGTACCATTGACAGTAAAGGCTTCACCGACACCCGGTAATAGCCCGAGCCAGTTGTTAAGCATGATGTAAAAGAAGAGGGTTACAAAGAACGGCGCGTATTTGAGGGCTTTTTTGCGGTCGCCAAAGTTTGACTCCAGTAATCCCATGATAAATTCTGTTCCAATCTCAACGAGCTGGATCGGCCCTTTTTTGGGCTTAATGGTGACTTTTCGAGCCACAATCACCAGAAAGATAATGATAACAACCGCACAAATCCAGGCGTACAAGATGGAGTTAGTAATAGTAAAGCCATTAATGGTCGTTACGCCACTGGGGGCAATATGAATTGTCGGACCGCTGTCTTCGGCAAATTTTGTCAACAAACCAGAAAGTACCACGCTTATTTACTCCCTTTCGCTTTTTTGCTTGATTCTTGAAGCTCTTCGTTTACCACCCGGTTAGCCTCTTTAACACTCTTAGACACTACCATAACCGCCCCAAAGGCAGCCAGTATCAAAGCTGTCAACGTCCAGGACGGCGTGGTGTTATAGCGATCATCCAACTTCACACCAATCACAATTGGCACAATAACCACGACCGCCAAACGCCAGCCCATGTCTAGGACTGAGCTGTAGAATAGTTGCTTGGCATTTAGTGTTGACTCGTAGCGCTCAATATCACTCTGAGCAGGAGTCGGACTTGGCCGAGCAGCCTTTACCGTTTTTTTAGTTCCCGATACTGCCATTTACTGAATCAAGTATAACAGGAGTGGCTTCAGTGGTGCAAACTTTATCGCGATGCTATACTTAGTATATGAATCTAGCCACCTATTTTGCTCACGAAGGTATCGAGCATCACTCTAGCTTTGAAGCCGAGATGCATGTGTTATCACAAATTATTTTTGTAGTTGCCGCCACTGTTTTGGCTGTTATGGCCATCTATTGGCTAATTGCCAGGCGATCACGCAAGGCACAGTCACACGTGGTCAAAAAGGACAAGCAAGAATGATTACCGTCTATTCGGCCGACTGGTGTGGGTTTTGTCATATGGTTAAGGCCTACTTTGATAAGTTGGGGGTCAAATACACCGAAAAAAACGTCGAGCAGAACCCAAAGTATGCCCAAGAAGCAGTCGAAAAGTCCGGACAAATGGGCATTCCCGTCATCGATATGGATGGTGAGATAATCATTGGCTTTGATCGCCCTAAGATTGACCACGCTCTCTTAAACCACAAAACGGATAAAAAAAGCTCTACATAAACTGGTCAAAATAGTACAGTTAGGTTGTGAGTTTTGAAGATTATAAGTCGAAGCCATCGGTGGTGATTGTCTATACCGGCGAAGGCAAGGGTAAAACCAGTGCTGGCATAGGTTTGCTGGTTCGAGCGCTCGGCAACCGTGGCCGTGTAGCCTTTATACAGTTCGTAAAACACTGGGGTGTCAGCGAACACGTCTTTTTGCGCGATATCCAACCGTTATTTAAAGATCAGCTCTTTTTTTATAAAGGCGGTAAGGGCTTTTACAAGGCCGGTGAGTTAAGTGAGCGACACATTACCGAAGAAATGCACCAGATAGCCGCGGCTGATACGTATAAAGTCGCACTCGACGCGGTTACAAGCGGGAAGTATGACGTCGTTATTTGCGACGAGATTAATAATGCAGTCCACGACGGCTTACTGAGCGAAGAACAGCTCGAAAATCTTATCCGGAAGAAAGCGGAGCGTACCAGTATCTGTTTGACCGGTCGGAACTTTCCTAAGAAATTATTAAAACACGCCGACATCGTCACTGATATGTCCAAAATCAAGCATCATTTTGACGATAAGTATATTGCCAACAAGGGTATCGACTTTTAAATTAAACCTGAGTTAAAACCGGGCGCATGCGCCGGCCACTCTATATACTGGGAATATGGACAGCCAGCCACCTAAGACGACAGTGAATTATGAGCACCGGCAGCGCTGGTTTGGCGTCTTTGTGTTGATTTTGATTGCCGCCATAGCAGCGCTGACGTTTTACGCCGCTCGTCATCAAACCTGGTGGCACATTCACTTTAGCGGGCCGCAACCCGGCTATTACAAAGTCACCAAGTTTGATGACGGCGACACCATCGCCGTCGACATGAACGGTAAGTCGGAAACTATCCGTTTTATTGGCGTAGACACACCAGAGACACATGACCCGCGTAAAAAAGTCCAGTGTTACGGACAGTCGGCAGCAAACTTTACCAAAAGTTTAATTGGCAGCCAGCCTGTACGGCTAGAAGCTGATCCGCTGGGCACTAATCGCGACCGTTACAGCCGCTTACTGCGTTATGTCTATTTACCCAACGGCACACTGGTCAACGCCGAACTCATCAAACAGGGCTATGGTTTTGCGTACGTAGGTTTTCCGTTTACTAAATCAGCCGAGTTCGCCGCCTACCAACAAACCGCCCAAACCAATAAAGCCGGCCTCTGGAGCAGCTGCACGCCAACCAAAAATGACTTCGGTGGCTATACATCTAATGACGTCTAATGATGAGTAGCTTTGGCGGAGGCTTTTTTGTGGAGATAATAATCAAGCCGAGCAATCGGGTAATAGACTATCAGGCTCACTCGACATACTAAGTAGACGCAGGCAAGCCACAACGGCTTATGTAAGTGTATTGTTCGAAACCCATTTAATTGATATCGCGCCTGTTTAGATAGGGTGTCATGAGCATTGCGCGTCGAAAACCCAACAATAAGAGTCTTGTCGTAGTCAATTGTGCCGTGCGGTTTTAGACAGAACGATACATCATAATCTTCCCAAATCCCGTACTGGTTATATACCTGGCTGGCAACTTTGCGCCAGGCGGACTTGCGCACGGCACAATTGGCTCCCCACAGCATATTTTGCCCAAACAATAAGCGACCGAGCTTGTAGTGATACACTCCAAGCCCATGCCGAGTAAAAGCGCGTAATGGCGAGTCATATGGCTCACCGCCACCGGTCACCGCCACAACTGACGCATCCTGCGTAAAGCGTATCAGAACCTGCTTAACCCAGTCGGCTGGCAAAATACTGTCTGCGTCTATTCTGCCAACGACATCTCCCTTGGCATGTTTAAAGCCCCGTGTTTGAGCAAAACCCTGTCCTTGGCGTTTTTCGTGCAAAACAGTCACAAACGCGAATGATTTGGCAATTTTTACAGTGTTGTCGGTGCTGTTGTTATCAACCACCAAAACTTCCAGGGGTTTCTCAGTTTGCTTGGCTATACTCTTTAGACATGCTCGTAGGTAATCTTCTTCGTTGAATACTGGTATAATTAAGCTAAGCGTTAGTTGTTTCATACGACTGCAGCTATAGTAGTTATTGCCTGTGAAAAAAGCAAAGTCGGCACCAGCCAGAACTTCCAAATCTAAAAAGGGTGGGATACGCCAGTATCCAGCCCGTTTGTGGGCAGCCTACAAACGCTGGTGGCATGCCAAACTATGGCACAAGCTGGTGGCAGTGTTGCTAGCGATCCTCGTCTTTTTTACGACCTGCGCTTTTGGGATATCCCAGTGGTACATCTTTAAACACCGCAATGACCCCTTGCGGATTGGTGTCACCTTTATACCAAGCTATGCCCGCTATTTTGACCTAGATGCGCAACAAACCATGGATGCCTTTATTAACGATCTGGGATTCCGGCGGTTTCGCTTAGTCAGTTATTGGGATAAAGGTGAGCCCGTCAAAGGCCAGTATGACTTCAGTGAACTCGATTGGCAGTTTAAAAAAGTTGAAGCCGTTGGCGGTAAAGTATCGCTGGCTATTGGCTTACGACAACCTCGTTGGCCAGAATGCCACATGCCTGGTTGGGCAATTGGTGAACATAAACAAGAATGGGTGGCGCAACTGAAGGCCTACATGACGGCGGTGGTCAACCGGTATAAAGACAGTCCGGCCCTAGACAGCTATCAGCTGGAAAATGAGTATTTCCTAAACGTGTTTGGCGATTGTTACGACTTTAGCCGTCAACGCCTGATTGACGAATTCAATATGGTAAAAGCGCTCGACAACCAACACCCCATAGTTATTTCACGCAGCAATAACGCCGTACCAAGCTGGCCAATAGGCGAGCCACGAGCCGATATAAACGCTGCCTCCATCTATAAGCGGGTTTGGGACCGAACGATTACCAAGCGATACTTTGAATACCCGTTTCCGCCGTGGTTTTACGCGTTCTTGGCAGGTGCTACCGAGTTAACCACTGGCCGCAACACCATCATTCACGAAATGCAGACCGAAGCCTGGCCACCGGATGGCATCAAAAATGCCAGTATTGCCGAGCAGAACAAGTCGTTTGATGCTAGCCGGATGGACGCCCGTATTCAGTATGGCTTAGACACCGGCATGCGTACCATTGATATGTGGGGTGCCGAGTGGTGGTACTGGCGCAAAGAGAAAATGAACGACCCCAGTTTGTGGAACGCCGCCAAAGCTAAACTGCAGTCGCTCGACGTTACCCACAATTACTAGATACCATTAGCATAACCACATCTGTTATGTTATTATTACGACATGAAAAAGAATAGTAAGCAAACTGCCAGCCGGGCGTCAATTAATAACCGCCGGGCTCGTCATGACTACCAGCTCGAAGATGAGCTTGTGGTAGGTATTGCTCTGAGTGGCCGCGAAACTAAGGCCCTACGCCTTGGTCACGGCAGTTTACAGGGTGCGTACGTGACTGTACATGGTGATGAACTGTGGTTACTGAACGCTACCATTAGTAGCGCTCCCAACATTAACCTGAGCGAGAGCGAGCAAACTCGTAGCCGCAAACTCCTGGCAAAACGCCGCGAGATTGATGCGTTAATAGCCGCCAAACAACAGGGCCGAACAATTGTGCCATTACAGATTCTGACCCAAGGCCGTTTTATAAAATTACGTATTGCTACCGGCATGGGGAAGAAGCTGTATGACAAGCGTCAAACTCTCAAAAAGCGTGACCAAGAACGCAGTATCCAACGCAATCTAAATAATTACTAATCGCCGATTTAGAAGTTTTGCACTACAAGTGCACCTCAGTTATAATTCGTGGGACTCCTTTACAGGAGCATAGTCCGGAGTAGCTCAATGGTAGAGCAATTCGCTGTTAACGAAAAGGTTGCCGGTTCGAATCCGGCCTCCGGAGCCACATTGACTTATAGCAATTTTTGTGGTATTTTATTTTTTATGAATGACATTGAGCCATCAAGTGGCGAATCACCTCGAGAGGCACGAATATCCTCTGAAATGCCTGAAGCAGCTTCTCAAGAATTAGAAATGCTTGGATTAAGCCCAGATTTCCCGGAAAAGGTACACGCATTAAACATTTCCTTGGCAGAGAGCATTGGCAATTATCGAAGTAATTTCGCGGGGTATAAGTTTGTCCTCAGTCCGGATTACTCACGACCGGTAGTCGAGGCACAACAAAAGTACGTTTATCCATTCGGTGTGGAAATAGATGTTTCTCCAGACCGGCGGGCAGTTCTAGCAATTGAACCAAAACAAGAGGGAGCTGTATTAGCTGCCGTAAGGCTAGACCAATTGCAAGCTATTTTTGCGGAAGCAAATGTTGGATTTTTTGTTAAAGTATTTGAACCTTTATCTGAAAGGGACGTTGACTTTATTAAACCTCTTGATGAGTTAACGGAAGAAGAATTAGTAAAAGTTAGCCCTTCATCAGCCATTGTTATTTCAGCTGAATCTAAACCTGAAGGCGAAGTACCCATGCGTTTTGAAATCCAAGCGAAACAAATGAATGAACGTGGAAGAGAGGGCATCATTCCAACATTACGGATTGAAGGTCTTCGGATTGAGGGCCCTCCAGATGTGGTTGAGGGTTCGCTAGATACTGTAGCTAGACTAGCAACTACAATCCATTTTAATGATTAGCTATTCGGCCAACTAAGAGAATTGTACCCAGCTGGCATCCTTATGCTTGGTTAGGGTAGTTCTAACTTCCACCACAGAGAGCCAAAAGTTAGTATCTATTTTACGGAGGTTTGAGGCCACTTTTGTCATCTTGGGGTATACTCTGAATATGAGCAGTGTAGGCGTCGAGAATGTTATCAGAGAGTACATCAAGAAAACCGTTCACTTATCATTGGGGACCTCAACGGCTAAAGGTAAGCCTTGGGTCTGTGAGGTACATTTTGGATACGATGATGCGCTAAACCTATACTTTGTATCAAAGAAGTCGACCAGGCATTGTACTGAAATTGCTGAAAATCCTTTTGTGGCCGGGAATATCATCAAACAACACCATCTTGAAGAATCGCCTCACGGCATATATTTTGAGGGTGAGGCGGCACTAATTAAGCCGACCGATGCGCAGTTAGAACTATATAGCTCAAGACTAGGTCGCAACAAAAACGAGCTTGCCGCACAACTTAAAGACACTGACGACAGTGGTATGTACCAGATCACCGTAAGCAACTGGGCAATTTTTGGTAAGTTCGGGCTGGATAGTAACCAAAAATATGAGCTCTCATGGAAGGATGGTAAACAGTGAATCAAGATTTCGTAGAAAATATTGCACCTGAAGGCTATAAAATGCGCGGCGTCTACACACCCGCAAAGAAAATAGATTTAGGAAATGTCTACCTTATCTTTGTTTCGGGGGTACAGCCCCCAAAGGACGAGAACCATAGGGTAGTTACAGATGATGTCGAAGAGCAGACAACACTGGTATTTGAAGATATATCGAAGATACTTGCCGCCGCAGGTGCATCGTTAGATGATATTGTTAAAGCGGTTATTCATGTGACAGATATGAACGATTTCGATAAAGTCTCTAACATTAGAGCAAAATACTTCAAAAATGCGAAGCCGGTGAGCACACTGCTTGAGGTCCAACAACTCACGCGACTGGGCTCGAAGATTGAGATTGAAGTTACTGCCGTTGTGAAGAAACGATAGTTTGGTGATATTGTTAATTTTATGAAAATTTTTGTTGCTGCTTCTTACTCCTCAAAAGTTGATTATTCAACTGGCAATGTTCACCCCGAGTATCGAGCATGGCTTGAAGGAATTATTCTTCAGCTTGAGAGTTATGGTCATGAAGTTTTCTGTGCGTTGCGTGTCGATAACTGGCGAATAAATGATCTGGATCCGGCACAGGCATTCAAACTTGATGAAGCCGAAATCTCTAAATGCGATGCTATGTTTGCATTGGTATCAAGTGCTCCCTCTGCCGGCGTGCAAATGGAGATAGGTATGGCAATAGCCCAAAAGAAGCCGGTCGTCATCGCCCATGACAAAGTAGACCAACTAGCCTACTTTAACCAAGCAGTTATTGCTTTAGGACAGGCTAGGGAGGTGCTACTTCCACTCAGCTCTGACCCATTTAATTCGAAAAAATTCCTTCATAACGTCCACTAGACTGTCATACGCGCGAACTGACAAATGGGTGAGGGCGTAGATTTGTTTGGAGTATACTTACTCTATGACAGAGCAACGAACATTCACTGAAGAAGAGGCTGAAAAGATCGGAAATCACATTGGGATAGATTGGAGTATGGTGGATCTAAAAGAATTCAGGATGGGTTTGAGCGTCGAGCTTGAACACGGAAGCCATGACCCAGAAACAAATGTCATAGATGACGACCAAAACCTTGCCGGCAAAATTGCCTGGGCCCATCTAAAAGAGATCCCTGATTACTATACAAGACTTGCCGTAATGGAGTCCGAAGGTGAAGCTTACTGGGCAAAACAGCCAAAAGCGAAATAACGCTCTAGTCAGTTAGAATTTTTGCATTCGGGATCTTAGATTTAATTAGGCTAATATCATAGTTTGAAACTTTTGGGTTTCCTCTGAGGTCCAGGGTGACAAGATTCTTCAAATTGCCAATCTCTTGGGGTAAGCCAGAAATATTATTGTTAGCAAAGTTCACTGTCTGCAGTTTACTTAATTGGCCAATCTCGGCAGGGATACCGGTCATTTTATTGTTTGCTGCAAGCAGCACTGTAAGATTGTTTAGCTTTCTAATCTCAGCTGGCAACGAACCAGTCAAATTGTTATTACTCACATCTAGCGTGGTCACAGAACTATCGTCCAAAATATCACGCGAGATCACCGTCAATCCTTTATTTGAAAGATCTAACGTCTTGCCAGCACTTGTCGGCATACTGGTTTCGGCGGCAGAAGTAGACTGGGGTGTGGTAGTGTCATTATTTATTTTTGTAGAAGTATCCTTTGTGAAATATAGAAAACCGAGGCCACCGACAACGAGAGCGAGGATTATGATTATTACATTCTTCATGCTCCAATTATAACAGTCATAACCTTCATAGCTACGCAGAGCCGAGCACTAAGCTCAAGGCCAGCATGCTCAGACATTTTCAAAACATATCTTAAGTTTTCCAGCGCTCTAGCCGAGGCAACTGTTTTTGGGCCATCCACCGCATAATTCTGCCGCTGCCGTTCTCTTTTAATGCATCGTCTACAATCACCCGCATTTGAGCTAAAGTGCATTCGGGTCCAATGAAAGCACCATTTGCGTAGCATAGTTTGCACCACTTTTCGCTTTTGGAGCCATCTTTTTCGGTCCCTCGGCAATCACCCGCCTTTTTGGTTTGTAACGGCATTCCGCAGCTTTGACATTGTTTAGACATAGTATCACCCTTCTACCCACCATTTTATGCCTGATTCGCAGCTTGTGAAATGATCCATCTCACAGCAGGTTCCAGACCGATATTCAGATACAAGAATTGACTTTTTATCTGTTTTGTGTTATATTTACTCTATGATTTATAAGCGAGAGGTGGGCTATCCGAATCTTGCTGGCCTCATGCAAAAGCTGGAGATATTACCACCAACCTCCACGCCGAACCGCCTGGCTAGAGTAATCCTCAAACAAGCTGTATTTGATTTGGGTAAGTTTGGTAAACCCGTTATCGGTAGTGTCGTCACAGCAAGCGAAAGCGAAAGCGAAAGAATAGCATTTTTAGACCCCCGTGTACGGTGGGAAAGTGACGAAAAATACCAAGAAACTACAATGCTGATTCCGATCTCTAGGAATCCAGCCACACCGAGCATGCGCGAACTCCCCACGCCCATATTCGACACATTCGTGCAGGTTACACCACAAGAAGTAGCTGACATCGACAATAGGTACGGCCATGCCTTTCAGTACGCTGCACGCACCGCGGTGACCATGGGCACTGCAATCACGGAGCACCTCGAAATACCCGGAAACTATTTTCAGATGCAGGTTAATCGTTCGGT
This sequence comes from uncultured Candidatus Saccharibacteria bacterium, assembly GCA_964494415.1. Lineage (GTDB taxonomy): Bacteria > Patescibacteriota > Saccharimonadia > Saccharimonadales > OMJO01 > CAZBRC01. The sequence goes on along the minus strand of CAZBRC010000013.1, from coordinate 7,310 downwards.
ACTGCAAGAAGTATCAGTAGGCACCCTCGAGATGCAGCCAGCCGCTCACGACTGGCGAATCAGTATGGCATGGGATGGTGACACCATAAATATTGATGATATCGATTTTAGTGAAGGCGGCCTTGGGGTTGGCCCTAAGCCATTTGGTAACATGGGCGCGATTTACGAAGCTGTTGTTGGGGCCGGTGAAGCCGTTTCAAAACTACGTTCCGACCGATAAAAGCTCTCCACGAGGGTCGTTTCTTCGTTTATAACGACCAAGCGAACAGTAATAAAAAACACACACGAATAGACGTGTGTGTTGCTTTTATTCTAAGCTATTGGTTTTAGTACTAGCGTCGTGCGAAACGTGGCATAACATGCTCCTTATTTATCGCGACTAACTTAATTATACGCCCATTGTCAATGATGTTCTACAAAAGAGCCAGTTGCTTACGGGGTTTGAATAGTATAAACAGTAGGCTGCCTGCCAACACCCCGAGCGCCATCACCCTAAACCCGTACTCGAAGTTTCCGCCTTTGGTCGCGATACCAATAATGAAATAAGCCAACAGAGCAAAACTTTCGCCACCCAGCCCAGACAGTGAAGTAGTTGTGGCGCGAGTATCACTAGGGATAGTGTCTTGCAGGGCTGCCGATACATGTATCTGGTAGACTGTCATTACAAACATGTATGCACACATAATCAACGGAGCCATAACCCCACCAACTACGGTTGCCAACAGTAGCGTGGCCGACCAAAACAAGAGCGATAATTCGGCGTGTTTATATAAAGCCTTAAACTTATAGGCTAAAAAGCTCCCGAGCGCAGCACTGGCAAATATAGCACCTGACCAGAACGCAATCGCCGGGTTGTCTAAGCCTTTTTGCCGGAGGAGTAGGGCAAAGTATTCCTCAACCACGCTAAAACCAATAATAAAGCTCAGTAGTAACACCAAGTATGTTACTAGTTTGTTTGTGAGTGCCACCCCCACTCCCTTTTTAAGATAGCTAAAGTAACGAGCATCGGTGACTTCTTGTTTAATTGGTGCTGTCGGCAACAAGAGCACTAAGATAGCTGAAATTGCCACCGATAGCGCGCTCATAATAAGAATCACTGTGTAGCCGTGGGGTGCAATCAAAGCGGCAGCGATGCTGGCTAAAATTACGCCTATGAGTCCAAGCGAATCCATCCGGCCCATGATTTTGGTGTAGCTCTTGGTCTGCTTGGCTCGACTTAATTCATCATAGACCAGGGCCTCTTTGGTGCCGGAGGTGAAGGCACTTTTGACACCCCACAGGATAAAACCTATCAAAAAGCCAATAAAATTAGGGAACAGTAACCAAAACAAAAAGCCAACCGCTTTAGCTAATACCCCTAAGAATAGAATGTTTTTTCGGGGATATTTGTCGGCAAGGCTGCCGGAGGGTATTTCTAGTACAAAACCAGACACAGACCAAGCGGCAAAAAGCAGTGAAATCTGGCTGGCCGAGATACCGGAATCTGCAAAGAATACGGCATACAGAGGGTAAATCAGTACGAAACTGTCAAAGAAAGAGAATGCATACAATTTTCGCGCAATGTTATTGAGCGAGTTCACTACATAACCAGGCTAGTACGAATAGTATCTACCAAGATACCCAGATCTTCAAAATCGACGACTTCTGGCCTGAATTCTCGATGCCCGCGAATGTTTTGCTGTACTGCCAGAGCGAGATCTTGTCGTGATTTAGGTGGAAAGCCCTTAGCCCGCGGCGTTGGATCAATTTGTTGCTGCCATACCTTGCCAGCCTTAACAAAATAATGCATCGGTAGGGTTTCGGGGTCTTCGGGCCGTCGCAGTATGACGTGGGGGGTTTTACTGGAGTCGCTGCCCGGCAATGGACCGTAAAGCGTAAATCGCCAGTCGTGTGGTTCGCCGGCGCCGTAGTAGGGCAATTCTGTGGGGATGGCGTTTATTGCTTCTTGGTCAGCACCTTCGGATGATGCAGCGCGGCTGTCAACACTGGCTTCTTGGAGCTTCTCCTGGATTGCATCGGTGAAATTCCGTGCGCCTTCACTTAACACCTCTGGAGTGTTGCCATTTACGTCATCGTCTATCATAGTAGGCATATTATACCACTGTAGGCTACCTTACAGACTACGCGAACGGGGTATACTAGTATACATAACCTAACACCTGGAGGCTTTATGGCGCAAAATATCACCCCAAATCTGTGGTTCGACGGTAATGCTCAAGAAGCCATCGATTACTATGTTTCGGTATTCCCGGACAGCAAAATCATTAGCACAGCCCATTATCCAGAGGAGGGTTTGGCCGATTTCCAAAAGCCGTTGGCCGGAAAAGTGTTAACCATTGATTTTGAGATAAATGGCACCCGCTTTACAGCTATTAACGCTGGGCCAGAGTTTAAATTCAACGAGGCAGTCTCGTTCTCGATTACTTGTAAAGACCAAGCCGAAATTGACTCTTACTGGGAAAAGCTGTCAAGCGTGCCCCAGGCCGAACAGTGCGGTTGGTGCAAAGATAAGTTTGGACTCAGCTGGCAGGTTGTCCCCGCCAATATGGGCGAACTCATGCAGCGTCCTGACGCCTTTGCTCACATGATGCAAATGAAGAAAATCGTCATAGCCGATTTTTAGCGTACCTATACCTGTTATCTACCTAGTGCAAGGCTTCGATGTACGGGTGGACTGTGTGGCTTGGCGAGTCGGCTTGTGTTTCTGTGGCCACCGGCTCAGTCGCATGCACCATAGGCTGCTGCGACTGATCTAGAGCCTGGTTACGAAACGGGTATTGGTTTCGGACACCCCAGCCATATATCATCACCAACACTTTTGGGTATAAGCTGGTGTTTGGACCGCCCGCATGAGGCGCGCTCCACTCTTTAGAATATATGCCCCACACATCACCAGTTCGCATCTCTGCTGACGCAATTGGTCGCGGGTCTTGCGCTGTTCCGGTAAGCACGATTTCCTCACGGCCGCTCACTGTGTCGTCGGGGTAAATGTTGATCGACCCGCTACCTGCAACAGTTAGCGCAACAAGCCATGGCCCGGCAGTTTGATCATTTCTGTGAATATTGCTCGACATTTCGCCGACAGGACAAGCCCGTACCGTCAACCATGTTAAATGCTCTCGATGATAACCAGTCACATCACTGATGGTGTCGTTAATTGTCCGTGTAAACTCGGCGAGCCTTGGCATTGAATCTAATTTCTTAAGAAATTTATTGTCATGGTAGACGTCTGGAGATTTGCCGTCATAGGCCAACCCATCGCGATATTTTTCGTGTCTGACTAGTTCTGCCAGTAACTCCTTGGCAAAGTCTGGATCGACAAATTCTTGCTCAAGGGCAAAGCCTTCATCATACATTGGTCGAACAAGACCTTCTGGCATACCATCCGAAAATACGTACCGGCTCATAAAAGGCTACTATACCACTAATGTGAAAATAATAAACAAACGTCAGAGCTACTAAAATGAGCTGGAACTCAGCTTATTCCTGTTGATAACTTAAAATTAGACTTTTCATAGTTCGCTTAGTGGTCTAAAGTAAAGTTATCTAATTTAAGGAGGTGGTTATGTTACAAACATTAACAACGCTGGCCGACAGCAACGCGCTGCTTGGTGGCATGTGGCTCATGATTTGGTTGATCCTACTTGTGGCAATCGTAGCAGCTTTTTGGAGTATGTTCGAGAAGGCTGACGAGGCTGGTTGGAAAGCGATTATTCCGCTTTACAACACCTATACCTTGTTCCGAATTGCCGGCAGAAACGGTTGGGGCATGTTGTTGCTCTTCATCCCGTTTGTAAACGTTGTGGTCATGATCGTGCTTTCACTCGACTTGGCTAAACACTTCGGTAAGAGTGCAGCGTTTGGTATCTTTGGCCTATGGATCTTCTCGGTTATCGGGTTCTTGATCTTGGGTTACGGCGACGCTAAATACGTTGGCCCAAAGCACGCGTAAATAACTCGCTGCTTACAGAACAGCCAGAGCTTAGGCTTTGGCTGTTTCTATTTGGTTAGGAATATTCTTGCTGAGATACATCGACAGTAGGGCAATAGCTGCTACCGCAAATAGGGCAAACTTGAGGGCCTCAATTTGTGACTGGCTGTAGGTCTGCGAGATCTCGCTGGCTTCGCTGGCTGGCAATCCCTTAGACTCAGCATAACTTTCTACTTGGTCGGTAGATACAATTGGCACACCCTTGGCAGTACCTGTCGTGATAGAGGACTTTACATTGCTCGGTAAACTGGTGTCGTTAATAGCTTTAACGAAGCCGGTGGTCAAAGACGCAATGAAGACCGAGCCAATCAACGCCGTACCAAGTGAAGAACCTAGGTTTTGGAAGGTCCCCTGCAGACCACCACCTTCAGCCGAGTTTTCTCGGCCAACCGCGGTCATATTGATATTGCCCAGTTGTGAGGCTAGCAAACCAAGACCAGCGCCAACAACAAACATACCGCTACCAAACAAGAAACCACGTAATTCTTCGTTAATTGCAATCAACAAGATCACACTGCCTAACACCAAGCCGAGCTGACCACCCCGAATAACTTTACGGAGAGGTAGTTTGGCAACCAGCCGCGTGCCAACAACAGAGAACAGTACGACTGCAATTGATAGTGGCAGAATCTTAATACCTGTCTGGAGCGCATCGTAGCCAAGCACCACCTGCAGATACACCGGCAGGACAAAGAACAAGGCCGCCAGAATCAGATACTGCGACGTAAGAACTGATAGACCACTTCGTAGCTGCTTGTTGGCTAGTAGCGAGACCTTGAGTAGTGGCGTGCCACCGTTAGCTTCTAGTTTTTGCTGTCGGTGATAGAAAGCTCGCAGAATCATAGCACCCGCCAGTATCATGTAAGCAACCAGGGAGATCCCGAGTGGTGTGATAGCTTTGCCGTTAATGGTCGGTGCACTCAGGGGTCGAATCCAACCCCAGACTTTACTTTGGAGGATTCCAAAGACCAACACACCCATACCGCTAGCAGACAACAAAACACTCAAGCCATCAATCTTGGGTTTGTTCTTGATACGGGCATCATTTATCTTGCCAGCTACCAGCAAGACACCCAGCATAATGACGGTCTCGCCGATAAACACATAGCGCCACGACAGATAGGTTGTCATAAAGCCGCCAATCAGTGGTCCCAGGGCCGCGGCAACCCCAGAGATACCGCCAATAACGGCAAAGGCAATAACTCGGTCTTTACCTTTGTAATTAACGGAAGTCAGAGCCGCGATAGCTGGAATAACCAAAACAGCGCCCAGACCCTCAATCAGCGACCAGCCCAGGAGCAAAACGCCCAGATTTGGCGCAAACCCGGTCATCAACGAACCGAGGCCATAAATGACTGCACCTATCCGGAAAGCGCCCAAGCGGCCCCAACGGTCACCGAGTTTGCCACCAGTCAGCATAAATGCCGCCATGGTCAGCGTGTAAAAAGTGATAGCTGTCTGCATGCCAGAGATGGTCGTCCCTAGATCTTTCGCTACCGTCGTTAATGATACGTTCATGACGGTGCTGTCCAGCACCATCACAAACTGAGCAATTGCTAATATTGTGATGACTAACCATTTTTTCTTCATGGTCATACTCTACCGTAACGAGCAGTAGGAGTTCAACTATTTAAGAAGGTTTAGCTGCGGCGACCGACGATAAGCTTGTCGACTCCAAGCACGGTCAGCCCCACGGCCAAGCCAGCCAGTGGGATCAGGAAACTTCGATAATTTCGGATAGTAGACGGCGTGTATTGCCCCGGGTCAACGGTTGAAGCAACAGTTTTAGAACCCAAAACACCGGTTTGATTAGGTGTGGGCACATCTGTTAGCTGATTGCTGGCGTTACTAACCATACTATTACTGTTGGTAGTGGTTCGCTTTCCTGATGACGTTTGGTTTGACTGAAAACTGAAGACCGCTGGTTGCGTATTGGGCGCATCAGTATTGGCTGACTGCTGGTTGTTAGCCGGTGAACCAAAACCAAAGCTGCCGGTCCAATTGCCGAGCACATTAATGAACAAGATGCCAAACCAGTTAGACAAACCAAAGTTGTTGTTGACCAGATTAGCCAGATTAATAGCAGTCGTGGCATTGCCTGTGGTGGCGTTGCCAGCAGTCGTGTTGTGGCTGACGGTGGCATCACCAGTGCTTGCGTGAGCCGTGATTGTGTTGGTTATGGAGTTATTGGTGGTGTTATCAACGTTAGAGAAGGTGGGGGATTGAGCGCTAGTTACAGCGTTAGAGGCATCAATGCCGCCACCCAACAAGGCAGTGTTGCTACCGGGCGCATTTACTATCAAGCCAGTCCACGTACCCATAACATTAACGAACACTAACAGGGCGTTGCTGCCGATAATATTGCTGCCAGTCATGTTGAGCACTGTTAACGTATTGCGGGCGCTACCAGTGGTGGCATCACCGGCGCTTGTATTACCAGTTACCGCAGCATTGCCCGACTGAGCTGTGGCTGAGACGTCATTGGTAATATTAGTACTATTGGTAGATGAACTGCTAGTGTTGGCGGCTGCACTGGTTGTGCTGCTATTACTCGCCAATAAGCGATCGAGTAAACCGTCGGGCATTAAAATGTCGCCAGACAAATCGCCCTGGATGTTAATAGCACCGATAAATGATTGGTTGGCGGCTATTGCGGTGTTCAAAAAGTTCACAACATTGACAATGGCCGAGGCATCACCAGATGTAGCATTGCCAGCTGTGGTGTTGGCAATGACACTAGCGTTGCCACTGGTAGCGTTAAGCAAGATGGCGTTATTGATTGAACCATTGTTCTGATTATTAACCTGGATACCGCCGGCTGACTGCAACGAGCCTGAGTTAGTGCTGCCAGCTTGGCTTTGCATAATCGCCCCGGGATCGATATACAAGTTGCCAGACACATCTCCTTGGATATTAGTATTGAATGTAGCCACCTGGCCAGCTCCGGCGGCCGTTAATGAAGATTGCAGCATATTTATGACGTTGGCTATGTCCGAGGCCGAACCAGTTGTAGCATTTCCGGCGGTCGTGTTAGCACTTACGGTTGCGTCACCAGACGTGGCCTGTTGGGTTACGGTGTTGTCCACATTGGTTGCGGTAGTGTTGTCGACGGTTTGTTGTACAGGTATATAGGTACCGCTGGGAGCATCATATTGCCAGTCAGTAGTACTCCAGGTCTTGGTGGTAGGGTCATACGTGTATGGTGTGTTGTCTTTAGAAGTTGTGGTGTGGGTTACTGGATCCCAAATATAATGGTCATTCTCCCACTTACCAGTTGATTCGTTATATACGTAGCTAGAGGCGTCTGCTCCAGTTGGTG
>CAZBRC010000012.1:0-19024 GCA_964494415.1 uncultured Candidatus Saccharibacteria bacterium | reverse complement strand
AGAGGGTTGGGGCGGTGATACCATCACGGTTGAGGTATCGGCCAAAACCAAAGACGGGGTTGATAAATTATTGGACATGGTTCTGTTGATGGCCGACGTAGAAGAGCTCAAAGCCGATACTGATGTGCCGGCCAGCGGCCTCGTCATTGAAGCCCACATGGAACAGGGGCGGGGAGCCGTAGCGGTGGCTCTGGTTGAATCCGGGGTCTTACGTGTCGGCGACTTTGTGCTGGCCGGCAGTACCTATGCTCGCGTCCGAAACCTCACCTCTACCGATGGCACAGCTGTCAAAGAAGCTGCTCCATCAACCCCAGTTATTATTACCGGCTTTAAACAGCTACCGGAATTTGGTGACGCCTTTAGCGTTATGAAGACCGAAAAAGAAGCCCGTCAGGCCGCCGAGAAGGCCGCTCAGGCCGCGCAGAACGGTACACAGGCCTCCAATATCGGCGGTAGCGAATTGCTGCGTATAATCAACCGTAGTAACCAATTAACCGAACTCACCGTGGTCGTGAAGGCTGATGTACAAGGTTCGCTAACATCGGTTATCGACAGCCTTAAGGCCCTAGCCACCGAAGAAGTAGCCGTGCGTGTAGTCGGTTCAGGAGTCGGTGCTGTTTCCGAGAATGACATTCACCTGGCTCACACCACCGGCGCTATCTTATATGGTTTCCATGTAGAGGTGCCGGCCAACATCAAGCGCATTGCCAGCCGCGACAAGGTGAGCGTGCGGATGTTCCAGGTGATTTACGAACTGCTTGATGATGCTAAAGAGGAGCTCAGCCACCTGTTAGCTCCAGAAATTGTCGAGACTGAACTGGGCACACTCAAGGTTAAAGGTATCTTTAAGACCAGCAAGACTGAAGTGATTGGTGGTGGAGAAGTAGCCAAGGGTAAGTTGACTGTACCGGCGTTGGTGCGGGTCAAGCGCGGTAAAGAGGTAATTGCCGAAGTCGAAGCTACTAACCTCAAGCGTGGGCCACAAGCCACCAACGAAGTTTTCGAAGGCGAGATGTGTGGTGTCAGCTTTAAAACTGCCAGCAAACTCGATCTGCAACTAGACGACACGCTTGAATTCTTCACGCGTCAATCGGTTGCCCGTACTCTGTAAATATCTGTAATAAATGGAAAAGCTCTACGTTTTTCGATCACAAGTGATCAACGTAGAGCTTGTCCTCAACCTCGCTTTCTGACTCTGGGGAAGATCAGTCCGGTGGTGTTGGCATAACTGCCGAACTGCTTCTTGAACTTCTTGCGAAGCAGGTGTTCCTCCAGCGGAATGCGGTACATGAACGACAGGGCAAGGCACAGGCCAGCCATGAAGTAGTACCCGTTCCACGAGAAGAAGCCGATGCCACACACCGACACCAGAATCCCGCTGTACATGGGATGTCGAACGTGTCGGTACGGGCCGGATGTGACCAACTTGTGATTGGACTTCAGGCTTGCACCGCCGACCCAGTTCGTTCCCAGGTGGCGTTGGGCGGACATGCTCAGCATCAGGCCGATGATGACGATGACCACTCCGAGTCCCCGCATGATGGGCATGGGGTACTGCGTGTGGTTCATGACGTCGTCGATGGCGATGATGAAGAACAGCGATGCCGCCACCTTCATGATCTTGGAGCCCGGCGGCTCGAATCGCACCGAGTTCGTGGCGCCGTACTGCCGGCCATAGACGGACTGGAGCACGAAGAACACCACGGTGTACACGGGCAGCGACAAAATTACCGCGAGCTGCATTGAAGGTACCTACCTCTCGATATTGTCAGATGCGAATGTTAAAGAACATATATATAATAACACAAAACACGTAAATAATCAATATCAAAACAGGGGTCATTCGCTTTGACTCTTAGAAAAGCTGTGGTATAACGGATTTGTTATGGAGAACTCCCGACCCGATGGGCAAGAACAGTGGTCTTCTAAAGCAGAAAAGCCCGATGACGACCCCCAAGCTACCGACAAGTCATTGCTGTCGGGGGAGCGGTGGCAGCAGTTGTTTCGAGATATGTATCAACGGGCTGAGGTAGCCCCAGATAAATCAGACCATATTGAGCGTGTGTACGAAACCCGCCACGAGCGTAAAGATGTGTCAGCCAAGACGGGTCTGCAATTGGGGTCAGTCGTGGCTGGCGCACTTGAAGAGGATGAGGTTAGCGATGACTCGCCCTTTGATCACATTCCGCCACCCCAAATCGGCTCGACCAGTCCTCAAACAGGAGACCAGTCTAAAACCTCTACCACTAAAGTTCCCGCCTATCCAAGCGCCCAGTCATCACGATCATTGTTTAGCTGGGTGATCATTGGATTACTGATAGCCGCTATCATTGTGTTGCTGACTATTATCTTTTGAAAATGCTACAATAGGGGCATCGAAAGGAGTTCCAGGTGTTTAAAATTGATGACGCATTTCTTGGAGAATTAGGATTAGCGAGCCTGCCGCAGGCCGAAAAAGAGGCCATGAAGCACCACATTTATGAGACGCTCGAAATGCGCGTCGGTATGAAATTGGCTCAACAGATGACCAACGAGCAACTGGACGAATTTGAGGCCTTTATTAACAGAGGTGATGAACCAGGTGCACTTAAGTGGCTCGAAACCAATTTCCCAAATTATAAACAAGTTGTAGCCGACGAACTCGAAACGCTTCGTCAAGAAGTTAAATCCAGTGCCCCACAGATTTTGGCAGCCAGTACAGCTCAGCAGGGTGCCCAACCAGCTGCACCAGCCCCGCAACAGCAACCCCCAGCCCCAGGCCTATAAACTACCCTAAAAGGCCTCTGTAGCCGGCCAAAAAGCCTTGGACTGTCATCTCGGCTTTGCCGGCTGGTTTAAGCCTGTCAATGGCCAGCGCATCTTTGGCAGTACCAATGAGAAGCTCGTTTTTTGTGGCTTGAATTTCCCCTGGTTGCATTGTTGCTGTTACAACATGAGCCTGGGTGATGATGATATCTTTACCACCGAGTGTGGTGTAACTTTTGGGCCAACTGGCATAGGCCCGAACCTCGCGTTCGAGTTGCTCGGCTGGTTTAGCCCAATCGAGTAGACCGTCTTCTTTTGTTAACTTACGCGAATATGTCGCCCGGTTAGGGTGGGGCTGGGAACGTGGTCGAATCTCGCCGTTTTGGTAACGAGGTAGATAATCTACCAGCAGCTCGTTGCTGAGATTGACTAGCTTGTCGGTCAGGCTATTCGTTGTATCGGCGACATCAATTATCAAGCCACGTTGCACTAATAGCTTGCCAGTGTCGAGGGTTGGCTCGATAAGCATCAGGCTAACGCCGGTTTTCGGTTGACCGCTTAAAATGGCAAATGTAATCGGATCAGCCCCGCGCCACTGTGGCAACAGAGAGAAGTGACTATTAATTATACCGAGAGGAAAGGCTTGGATAACGGCTTGTTCTACGATGATGCCAAAATCTACAATGACACCAAAGGGCGATTTGAACTGTTTCTGGGTAATAAGCTGGGTTAGCTCGGCTTTCTTCTCGGCTGTAAAGACGGGGGTACCGGGTACGAGTGCTGACATGTCAGCTTTGGTGACCGCCTTAGTGATGACGGCCTCAATAGTGCAGTGTTGGGCCAGGTGCCGGAGTGAGGCTGCAGCCACCGGCCCGCTGCCAAAAAATACCAGCGAAGTTTTTAGTTGTTCCATAGGACTTTGCTGTCCTTAATTTCTTTATCGTAATCGAGTGACTTGAGGTGGCCAGAGGTGGTAAGGCGATAAAACGCCTCGGGGTTATCTTTGATGTGGTCTACAAAGGTGATCCCTTTGGTGTGGTCGATCTCGTGTTGGAATATGCGAGCTAGAAAGCCCTCTGCGGTAACCCGTACTACGCCACCGTTCTCATCTATAGCCTTTACCTTTACGCGGGAATAACGGGGCACCATCCCGTAGAGGTCCTTGATACTTAAGCAGCCTTCGTAATCCTCAATGACTTCGCCATCGAGTTTGGTAATTTCGGGGTTTATGTAGACCAAGAAGTTTTGATTATGTTTGTCGTCAAAGTCTTCGCGAATAATCACCACGCGCATGGCTTGATCAATCTGTATCGCGGCCAGGGCCACGGCGATTTCGTGATCGCGGCTGTCCTCCCAGTCGACTAAAGCGTCTTTCATATCTTGAATGAGGGCGCGGGTAGTAGCCGTAATCAGACCAACTTTGCGAGAAGGCTGACGCAAATGACTATTCGGCAGAGTAATAATGCTGTCTTTGGTTGCTGACATCTTATCGCCCAGTATAGCGGATAACAGAGAAGAATAACAGTCTACAACAGGTCAATTGGGTCGATGTCAAACGACCAGTTAGCCGGCAGTTGCTCAATAATGGTTACTAAATGCTGGCGTTGCTGAGCTTTGACGATTATTTGCCAGTTAAATGTACCGCCGGATTTCTCGCTGAGCCGCGGGGTGGGCCCGAGTATTTCTACTGGCAGTTTTAGGGTATTAAGTTGCTCAACGAGCTTTGTGGCGGTTTTTTGAGCGCTACCGCGGGTTGCCCGGGCACAACTGAGGTGTAGCAGGTACACAAACGGCGGAAAGCCAAACTGGCGTCGTTCGTTTAACTCACTCTGGTAAAAACCCTTGTAGTCTTTTTGAGTAGCCAATGTAAGCACCGGCTGATCGGGCTGAAAGGTCTGCACAATGACGGTGCCCGGGCGGTGGCCGCGGCCCACCCGACCCATCACCTGAGTCAGTTGCTGAAAGGTTCGCTCGGGAGCCGAAAAGTCCGGAAAGCTCAACGAGCTGTCCGCGGCCACCACGCCGACTACCGATAGTGTGGGTAAGTCCATGCCCTTGGTTAAGATCTGGGTGCCTACCAAGATGTCGACCTTACCGGCTTTGATGTCGGCGTAATGCTGCTCAAAGCGCTCGGACTTTTTATTGTCGGCATCAAAGCGTTGGACACTGGCTTGTGGGAATAAGCGCTCGGCTTCGGCCGCCAACGCCTTGGTGCCAATTCCTCGGTAAATAATGTCCGAAGACCCGCATTCGGGGCAGACTGACGGGGCGGCAGCCTGGTAACCGCAGGTGTGGCAGACCAGCCGATGATCATCATCGTGATAGGTGCACGGGATGTCACAGCGGGGGCAGAGTGACTCCCAGCCGCAATGTTGGCAGAGGATAAGTCGGGCTGAGCCACGTCGATTAAGGAATAACAGGGTTTGCTCGTGGCGGGCCAGGGCGGCTTCGATAGCGTTAATTAAATCATCAGATAACCAGGGTGAGCGCGAGAATAAACTGCGGTCGGTCAGGGGCACGATGGTACTGCTAACAGTGGCTTCGGTTTGTTTAGCCAAGCGCTTCAGCGATATGATCGGTAACTGACGACTCTCAAAAGAGTAATAGTCGGCCACTGGCGGCGTTGCACTACCGAGCACTAACTGAGCTTTGTGCAGCATGGCCAGCTTGGCTGCCACTCGGCTGGTGAGGTAATAGGGTGCTTGCTCCTGTTTGTACGCACCATCATGAAACTCGTCTTGCACGATAAGCCCCAGGTTCTTAAAGGGTAAAAACAAGGCCGAACGGGGTCCAATCACTACCAATGGCTCTGGGCTGGTTGCCACGAGGTGCCAGATAAGTCGCTTTTCCTTTGGGGTGAGATTGGAGTGCATGACCAGTACGGGTTGATTAACCGAGTCAGTAAATTGTTGGGTTAGTTGGGGGGTTAGGCCGATTTCTGGGGTTAGAATCAGCGCGCTGCTGCCAGTTGCAAGGGTGCGTTTGGCAAGTTCAAGGTAGATGCGTGTTTTGCCGCTACCGGTGATTCCGTGCAAGATAGCCGCCCCATCCACTGTGGTGAGGTCGTGGACGGCTTTGCGTTGGTCGGCAGTTAAGGAAGGCAACTCCTGAGCTTTGGGGGTGGTGTGTTGTTTAACCGCTTGCAGTTCTTTAAGTGGACCAAGGATATATGTGGGGATGAATAGGCCAACATTGGCAGAGTAGCTCGCTGGATAATAGCGCTGCAGCCACTCCAACAATTGCAAAAATTGCCTACCAAGCGTCACATCGAGGGCAGTCGTGATTGGCTTGGTAGGTATCCGAGGCCGTGACACCTGCTTAATAACGACACCCAGGCTGACGGTATTCTTTAGGGGGACTTGGACAACCCGGCCGGGACTCAGTTTTTCTAACCCCTGGTATATCAGGGGAGTTGAGCCCTTATATAATGGGCTGCTGAGAGCTACCTCGTAATAGTGCATGCTCTTATTATCAAAAAAAGTTGCACCTTCGCCAAGTTTGCGTTTATACTTTACGTTGTTCGAATAACAATAAAAGGCTTATGGTAGGGACATGTTAGACGTTTTTATTACATCTCGAGTTCGCCGCAAAATCATTGTGGTCTACGCCAAATATCCTGACTTCAAAACCCACGTTCGTGGTCTCGCCAAGCTGATTAAAGAAGATGCCGGTAACATCCAGCGCGAATTAAAGCGCTTGGAAAAGATCGGCTTTTTGATTTCCGAAAAGCAGGGAAACACCAAAGTTTATTACACCAACAAGCACTTCGCGATTTTTAAAGAGCTGCAAAGTATTGTGTTGAAATCACAACGAACTACACAAAAAAAGCCGTCCTTGAACCCATAACCAACCGATCTCTTCGTCCGGTATGCGTCCTCGGCCAGGCAAAACTAAGCCTGGCCTGTGGAATACCTTCCGAAAAGATCGGTTGGTTAGGGACCACCCTTGTCATTTAAGAGGTTATACGTTACAATTACTGCCTATGATTCAAGTTACAAGAAAAGATTCTAAGGAATCCCTCGAAAACCTGTTGCGCCGCTTTACTCGTAAAGTCCAGCAATCAGGTGTTATTGCGGTTGCCAAGCAGAATCAATACTTCGAAAAGCCCATGAGCAAGCGTGACCGACGCCAAAAAGCTATCATTCGCCGCGAACGCAAGAACATCAAGCTCAAAAAGATGAAGCTCGGCCAGCGCTAAGCGGCTTTCATTTCTCGATAGCCAGCAATTTGATACAATACCTCTGAAATGAGTATTAAGGAGCAGGTAGAACAAGACCTCAAACAGGCTATGTTAGCTGGTGATAAGACGCTGGTTACGACGCTGCGTGGTCTAAAGAGTGCCATCTTAAACGAAGAGATTGCTAGTGGCAGCCGGGACAGCGGTTTGCCAGAGGAAAAAGTTCAACAACTGTTGAGTAAAGAAGCAAAAAAGCGCCAAGAGAGCGCCGACTTCTTTGAACAGGGCGGTAATCAAGAGAAGGCCCAAGCTGAGCGTGACGAAAAAGTCGTCATCGAAAAATACCTGCCAGAACAGTTGTCAGAAGAAGAACTAACCAGGCTAGTGGACGAAGCAATTGCCCAAACCGGCGCGACCGGCCCGCAACAGATGGGACAGGTGATTGGTGCCGTCAAACAAAAGGCTGGGGCGAGTGCTGACGGTTCTTTGATTGCCAAGCTCGCCAAGGACCGGCTGTCATGATCATCTTTATGGGGGTTGCTGGTGGTGGCAAAAGTACCCAGGGGCGTTTGTTGGCTGATGAGTTAGGTTTGCCCTGGTTGTCGACTGGCGAGTTTTTGCGAATGCTGCTGAGTGGGCAGGAGCGTCGGGATATGGTGCAGGGTCACTTGCTGAACGACCAACAGATGATTGCCTTAGTCAACAAGGTGTTTGGGGTTATTGATACCCAAGAGGAATTTATTCTGGATGGTTTTCCCCGAACTGTCCCGCAGGCCGAGTGGCTATTAAGCCAGGTCAAAGCCGGGCTATTATCAATCACCGCCATCTTCCATGTTACTGCCGATGAGCAAGCTGTCGAGGAGCGTTTACTTAAACGCGGTCGGCCCGATGACAATAAAGCTGCCATTGCCGAACGCTTTGAAGAATATGAACAAACCGTCATACCTATTGTTAAGAAGTTTGCCGAAGCAGGCGTGACTGTTCACGAAATCAATGGCGACCAAGCTGTAGCCTCAGTCCAGCACGATATCAAACAGGCGCTCAAAGGCTAGTACAGGTCTCCCGATGATGACCAAAGTAAAAACACCCACCGAACTAGAGGCTATGCGTGAAAGCGGCCGCATGCTGGCTACCGTACTGGCTAAACTTAAAGAATCACTACAGCCAGGCATGAGCACTGCCGACCTGTCGGCGATTGCCAAAGCCGAACTTAAACAATTGGGCGGCCAACCAACCTTTTTGGGCTACTATGGGTTTCCTGATGTCGTGTGCGTGTCCCTAAACGACGAAGTGGTACATGGTATCCCATCACCGCACCGTATTATCCAAGAGGGCGACATTGTCAGTATGGACTTTGGCGTCACCTACAAGGGAATGGTAACCGATTCAGCTATAAGTGTGATTGCCGGTAAGGCGAGCGCCCAGGATGCTGCCCTGGTAAAGGCCACCGAGCAAAGTATGTACGCTGGCATTGAACAGCTTAAAAATGGCGTTAAGACGGGTGACATAGGCCAAGCGGTCGAAGATGTACTCAACCAGAAGCGTCTGGGCATTGTACGTGACTATGTTGGCCATGGGGTGGGTCACCAGTTACACGAAGATCCTAATGTCCCCAACTATGGGCCAAAAGGGGTCGGCTCGGTACTTAAGGCTGGCATGACGATTGCCATCGAACCGATGGCCACTCAGGGCGCAGAAGAAGTCTATATTGCTGAGGATGGCTGGACGGTGCGAACGCGAGACGGTTCTCGGTCGGCTCACTTTGAGCACACAATTTTGATTACTGATAACGGCTACGAAATCCTCACCACACTCTAATTACGACCGCACCACCAGTGCCTGAACAGTTAACTGGCCAGCCCCATTGCACTACCATAAGGGTTAGCGGTATACTGCCAGCATGCGCGAACAGTCGCCGACCTATTTTCTCGGCTTAGATATTGGCACGAGTGCCGTCCGTTGCGTCGTCGGTATGGCCGACGCCGATGACCCCAGTAAACTATCCGTTATTGGACATGGTAGTGCCCCTAACTTAGGCATGCGAAAAGGGGTTATTGTTCATAGTAAAGATGTCCAAGAAGCTGTTATGCACGCTATCAATGAGGCCGAGCGGGTATCGGGTAAACAGTTACACAGCGCCACCGTGAACGTAAACGGTGCTCAAGTAAATGGTATGAACTCTCGTGGTGTGATTGCTATTAGTGCAGCCAACCGGGAGATTACCAACGAAGACCGGTTGCGTGTCGAAGAGGCCGCTACCATTGTGCAATTACCAGCGAACCGTGAAATTATTCAGGTGTTTGCCAAAAACTATCGACTCGATGGGCAAGATAACATCAAAGACCCGGTCGGCATGCAAGGTGTCCGCCTAGAGGTAGACACACACATTGTTACCGCGGCTACACCCAACATAAACAGCCTCGACGCTGTACTTGAGGCTGCCCAAGTCATGCCCAATAATCACACCGTATCCAGTTTGGCGGCTGCCGAAGCTGTCTTGAGCCGTCAGCAAAAAGAAGCCGGCACATTAATTTTGGACATCGGTGCTGGTACTACCAACATGGCAGTCTTAGAGGACGGTGAGGTTCAACATGTGGCCGTATTGCCGATCGGTGGGCTACACATAACCAACGACTTAGCGATTGGCCTTAAAACTGACCTTGATGTCGCCGAAAAAGTAAAAGTCGGCCACGCCACTCTAGAATCAACCCTAAAGAAGGCCTACATCACCATCGAGCACGAAGGTAAACATCATCAGTTCACCCCAGAAGACGTCCATATGATTGCCAGTGCTCGAGTCGAAGAACTGCTCGAATACGTCGACAAAGAACTCAAAAAGATCCACCGCTCGCGTAAACTGCCTGGTGGCGTCGTTATCACTGGCGGTACCGCACGTATGCCCGGCATTGCCGAGTTTACCAAAGAAAAACTCCAGTTAGCCGCTCGCGTCGGCCAGCTACAACCCCTAAACGGGTTAATTGACACCGTCGCTGAGCCGGACTACTTTACAGCGGTCGGTTTGATGCTGTTAGACAGTTTCTTGCTGCCGGCTCACGACGGCGGCGTACGTGGTAAACCCAACGCTAAAGCCTTTGGCTTAATTGATGGGTTACTCAAGCGCTTCAAAGGCTGATACAAGCGCCTAAATCAACATGTTCGGCCTCTGTTCGGGAAGCGCATTGAACACAAACCTGTTATAGGGTATACTCCGCATATAGCTCTAAAGGGTCTAATAGGGAGAACATCTTTCATGCCACAAGTTGCACCAGCTATAGAAACCTTTGCCCGTATAAAAGTTGTCGGCGTCGGTGGTGCCGGCGGCGCAGCCGTTAACCGTATGGTAGAAGCCGGAATCGGTGGCGTTGAGTTCGTTGTCGTAAATACCGACGCCCAAGCCTTACATCACTCCAAGGCTCAGACTAAAATTCACATTGGTAATGACACCACTCGCGGTCTTGGCGCTGGTGCTGACCCTTCGGTCGGCGAAAAAGCCGCTAACGAATCAATCGATGAGATTAAAAAAGCTGTCGAAGGTGCCGACATGGTCTTTGTCACCATCGGTGCCGGTGGCGGTACCGGTAGCGGTGCAGGACATGTTGTAGCCGAAACCGCCCAAAAAACAGGTGCCCTCGTTGTAGGCTTTGCAACAAAGCCCTTCGCCTTCGAAGGCGACAAGCGCCGACGCAATGCTGATACGGCCATCGAAAAGCTGCGTTCAGCTGTAGACACCCTCATTGTTATCCCGAACGACCGTCTGTTGCAGACCATCGATCGTCAAACACCACTCCTCGAAGCCTTTAAGGTTGCCGACGATGTCTTGCGTCAAGGTGTGCAGGGGATTTCTGACCTGATTACCGTGCACGGTCTTATTAACCTCGACTTTGCTGATGTAAAAACGGTCATGTCTCACGCTGGTTCAGCTCTTATGGGTATCGGACGGGCCAGTGGCGAGAACCGCGCTATCCAGGCTGCCCAACAAGCTATCGAATCACCACTGCTAGAAGTCTCCATCGACGGTGCCCGTGGTATTTTGTTCAACGTTATTGGTGGCAATGATATGTCGATGCACGAGATTAACAGTGCCGCCGAAGCGATTACCGCTGTAGCTGACCCTGATGCCAACATTATCTTTGGGGCTACCATTAGTCCTGAGCTAGAAGGCGAGATCATCATTACGGTTGTAGCAACTGGCTTTGACGCCTCTTACTTTGCCAACCGCAACCAAATTCGCCAAGCGACCTCTGATGAACCTGCTGTTGATAATGCTACAACACCTGCCCCAACCAGTGATGATAACCCGGTTGAAGACCTAGACATGAAGTTACCAGACGACGCTGATACCAAAGAGTTCCACAAAGAAAACGACAGCCCAATGCCGAACATTTGGAGCCTTGATCACGAAGACGATAAAGAAAAGACCAGTGATGATGGGCAAGAAACGCTGGGTACAATTATTGGTTCGCACGAAGAAGACGAGCTGCAAAAGCCCTCATTCCTACGCCGCTTGACCAACCGACGCAAGGGCGGCAAGGATGACGCCAGCGACGATAATTCTGACGACACAGACGACAAAAAAGACGCCTCAGATGACTCATCTGACAGCGATAAGCACAAGTAAATAATACAGCACAAAACTGGTTGCAAAACGCTATAGGTAGGGGTATTATCCCTAGTAGTAACGCTATATGTAGGGTAAAAATAAATAGAGATTATAGCGTTGGTACGTTCAAACTGAATACAAAATTTACTATTCGTACCAACCACAACCTGCCGCGGTCATTTGCGCTGGCACAGCCGTTGGCACGCTTAGTGAATTAAGGAGTGCAATATATGAAATGCAGTCAGTGTCAGCAGGCTGACACCAAAGTGATTGAATCTCGAGATGTTGCCGAAGGTGATGCCATTCGTCGCCGACGGGAGTGCACCAACTGTCAGTATCGCTTTACCACCTACGAGCGCGTCGAGCGCCCGCAGATCATCGTGGTCAAGAATACCGGTGCCCGAGAACTCTACAACCGAGATAAGCTTTTGGCCGGCCTGTACCGAGCATGCGAAAAGACTCCCGTAACCAGTCTCCAGTTGGAGCGCCTGGTCACCGACATAGAGAAAGAAATCTATAGTTGTGGTGAGCAAGAGGTGGCTTCCAATGCTATCGGCGAGATGGTTATGACCCGTCTATCCACGCTCAACGAAGTCGCTTATGTGCGCTTTGCCAGTGTCTATCGACGCTTCAAAGATATCGCCGGATTCGAGCGAGAGCTGTTGCAGATTCGCGAACGCAAGGTAAAACACGCTAAGGTCTAAGCCGACCTAGGTCGGCCGCCTTGGCGGCTCCTCTCAAGTCTTACGGGGTAGCTTTGTTCACTTTACAAAGATACTGGTGGGTGTACTATATAACCACAGCTATGAGGCTTATGAGGAGCTGAAAACGTGTTCTATCTGAGAGCGAACACAAGCAACTCTAAACAAACATAAAACATTAAAAACTAAGAACTCTGACACAGGAGGTTATAGGTGTCGGCGGTTCATAATAAGTGAGGGTACTATGAGTCAACAAAATACCATTGTGGAGCATAGGCGTCTGTTTACGTCGCCAAAGAGCAAGGCCTACGGCCAACTTAAGTGGCAGAAGCTTGATGCCGCTATTATTAATCCTATGACCAACACCCCGGTCTTCGAGCAGAAGAATGTGGAGTTTCCGGTGGGCTGGTCACAGAACGCTATTAACATCGTGGCCCAGAAGTACTTTACCGGTACACCGGGCACCGCCGAGCGTGAATCCTCACTCAAGCACTTGGCAGATCGCATTGTCGACACGGTTACTAAACAAGGTTTACAAGAAGGCTACTTCGAGACTAGCGCCGAGGCCGAAGACTTCCGCGAAGAACTCAAGTACATCTTGGTGAGCCAACGAGCTGCCTTTAACTCACCGGTGTGGTTTAACATTGGTGCGCCCGAACGAGCTCAACAAGCCAGTGCTTGTTTCATTTTGGCTGTCGAAGACACCATGCCATCTATCCTGAACTGGTACAAAGAAGAGGGTATGATTTTTAAAGGTGGTTCTGGCTCGGGTATTAACCTGAGTACAATTAGATCTTCGGTAGAGAAGTTAGGCAAGAGTGCTGGTACAGCCTCTGGCCCTCTGAGCTTTATGCGCGGGGCCGATGCCTCTGCCGGAGCAATCAAGAGTGGTGGCAAGACTCGTCGAGCTGCCAAGATGGTCATCTTAAACGTTGATCACCCCGATGTTGAAGAGTTCATCTGGAGTAAAGCACTTGAGGAGCGCAAGGCGCGTGACCTAGAGAAGGCTGGCTGGGATATGACCCTCGACGGTAAAGATATCTTCTCGGTGCAGTATCAGAACGCCAACAACTCGGTTCGGGTAACCGACGAGTTCATGCAAGCCGTCGTTGACGATGCTGATTGGAATTTGAAAGCCGTCAAAGATGGCAAAGTCGTCAAAACCATTCGTGCCCGCGACCTGATGCGTCAATTTGCCGAGGCCGCCTGGGAGTGCGCCGACCCCGGTATGCAGTTTGATACCACTGCCAACCGCTGGCACACCACACCAAACGCTGGCCGTATCAACGCCAGCAATCCCTGTAGTGAATACATGCACCTAGACAACTCCGCCTGTAACTTGGCCTCGATTAACCTCTTAAAATACCTGAACGACGATGGTACATTCGACATCGAAAGCTACAAGCACACGGTAGAGGTAATCTTTACCGCCCAAGAAATCTTAGTTGGCTACAGCGAGTACCCAACCGAGAACATCACCAAGAATGCCCGCGCCTATCGCGAGCTTGGGATTGGCTACGCCAACCTCGGAGCCTTGTTGATGGCTATGGGCTTGCCATACGACAGCGACGAGGGCCGGGCGATTGCCGCCGCCGTTACTGCTGTCATGACCGGTCATGCCTATGCGACTAGCGCCAAGATTGCTCGTCGAGTTGGACCATTTAGTGGCTTCCACAAAGACCGCGACGGCATGCTAAAAGTGCTCAAGATGCACCGCGAAGCTGTTTCGCACATCGATGCTAGCCTGGTGCCAGAAGAATTGCTGAGTGCGGCTGCCGCTGCCTGGGATGACGCTGTCGCCTTGGCCGAAATGTACGGTGTTCGTAACTCGCAAGCCAGCGTGCTCGCCCCAACCGGTACGATTGGTCTCATCATGGACTGTGACACCACTGGTATTGAGCCGGACCTCGGCCTGGTAAAGGTTAAGAAGCTGGTCGGTGGAGGCACCATGAGTATCGTCAACCAAACCGTGCCTCGTGCTCTAAAAGTATTGGGATACTCCAAGCAGCAAGTGGCTGACATTGTGGCCTACATTGACGAAGAGAAGACCATTTTAGGTGCACCACACCTCAAGAAAGAGCACGAAGCCGTGTTTGCCTGTTCGATGGGTGATAACTCCATCGGCTATATGGGACACGTTAAGATGATGTCGGCTGTCCAGCCCTTCATATCTGGTGCTATCAGCAAGACTGTCAACATGCCAGAAGAAGCTACCGTTGAAGACATCGAGCAGCTTCACATCGAAGCCTGGAAGCTGGGCCTCAAGGCGGTCGCTATCTATCGCGACAACTGTAAGGTGGCTCAACCACTATCAATGGCTAAGAAAGAAGGCAAAACTGAAGCCGCTCCTGTCGCTGCTGGCGCCACTGTGGCCGATGCGGTTAACGATCGCTTCATCGTAAAGGGTGCAGTCCGTCGTGAGTTGCCCAAAGTACGTAACTCCAAGACCTTTAGCTTTACCGTAGCAGGCAGCCACGGCTACCTGACCGTCGGTGAATACGACGATGGTGCTCCTGGCGAGCTGTTCATGCGCTTGGCCAAGCAAGGCTCAACCCTGGCTGGCTTCATGGACGCCCTAGCCATCTCGGTGAGTCACGGTTTGCAGCTTGGTGTACCACTGAAAGACTTCGTGAAGTCATTCACCAGTATGTCGTTTGCGCCGGCCGGTATTACCGACGATCCAGAAATCCGTACGGCTTCCTCGATAGTCGACTACATCTTCCGTCGTTTAGCGCTGACCTATCTGTCATTCGATGACCGACTAGAGTTAGGCTTAGCCTCGATCGATGACATGCCAACCGAGCAGACCAGTCTACTCGAGACTGCCTCGCCGGCTGCTACCGAAGTTGCGCCGCAACCGCAACCGGTACAACCGTTGACCGTTTCAGCCGCTCCGGCAGCTGCACCGGTTGAACCCCAACCAGTTACCACCAGTGCTGAGGCAGCCAACACGACTGCCCACACCCAAGATGATGCAGCACCGTTGTGCTACAACTGTGGTAACCAAACACAAAAAGCCGGCAGTTGCTACGTCTGTAGCTCTTGCGGCAGCACTACTGGCTGTAGCTAAACCTACGCCGAGTGCCGGGACGCCAGTAAGCTTCGGCTTACTGGCGTTTTTAGTTGGGCAAACTGATTATGGTAAAATCGGGCTATGCAGGTAACCGCGCTCTATCATCCCGAATCTGATCACGCTCGCACTGTAGAGATCTTTGCCCGCGATTATCAACACACCAACACTGGCCGTAAAGTCGAATTAGTCAGTTTGGACACAAGAGAAGGTGCTGACATGGCCAGAGTCTATGACATCGTCCAGTATCCAGCGATTATGGTCACCGCCAAAGACGGGCAGCTACTCAAGGTGTGGCAGGGCGAGCAACTCCCCCTTATGAACGAAGTCGCTTCTTACGCCAACAGCTAGTCGCGCTATAGGAGTAGTTGCCAAATCCCGGCCTCTGGACTATAGTAAAAAATACAAATGCGCCGGAGCGGCTATCAACCGCAATTCGTCACGAAGCGCAGTGGGAAGAACCGGTTTACTCTTTAGACTAAAGCAGTAAATCCCAGTAGAACCCATCGGGTAAGCCCGTCACAGCGGTAAATAAGTGCTTTTGAGATCATCTCAAAGGAAACCGGATGGTACCTCCCGTATGGGATCCGGTGACCCGAGAGATGATTTGTTAATTTAAGAGGCAAACTTATGAAAAAGTGGTCAGACGACGAAGGAACTGAATTCAGAAACAGTGCTATCTGTTTTGGTAAAGAGTTTAAGCCCGCGACAGACAAGATTGACCTTGCCAAAATATCAATCAGAGGTGATTTCCCAGAGAACGGTCGCTGGGGGTATCTCGAAGACACCCATGAGATGGCGGTGATTGTTAAGGGAAGCGGTTTTATCCAAACCAAGGCTGGGCAGAGATATGAGCTGACTGAAGGCGACGTCGTTTACGTAGAGCCACAAGAACGATTTCGCTGGGGTGGCAACATGGACATGATTGTCCCATGTGGTCCTGCTTTTAAACCAGAGAACCATAAATTTGAGGAGGCCTCATGAAGTTTAAGCAAGGGCAGCGCCGCAAGGCCATCGAATACGAAAAAGACCTGGTGCGTTATTGGAAAGAGCATCAGACTTTCGAGAAGTCGGTCGACATGCGCCCCAAGGACAACAGCTACGTTTTCTATGACGGCCCGCCATTTATTACAGGGGTACCACATCAAGGCACCTTGCTGAGCTCAATTATCAAAGATGCCGTACCACGGTATTGGACGATGAAGGGGAAGCGGGTAGAGCGAGTCTGGGGATGGGACTGTCACGGCTTGCCGGCTGAAGTCTTTACAGAGAAAAAACTCGGCATTAAAGACCACCGAGATATTGGCACCAAGGTGAGCTTAGAAGACTACATCACCACCTGTCGTCAAAACATGATCCAGACTGGCTCAGAGTGGGAAGACACCATCGACCGGATTGGCCGCTGGGTAGATTTTAAGGGCGCCTATAAAACCATGGACCGTGACTACATGGAATCGGTCTGGTGGGCCTTTCAGAAGCTCTACAACGCCGGAAAGATCTATGAAGGCGAAAAGGTACTGCTTTATTGTACGCGCGATGCTACGCCCATCAGCAAGGCCGAGGTGGCCATGGATAACTCGTATCAGGATGTTACCGATCCATCTGTCTACGTAAAGTTTAAGCTAACAGACCAAGACGCCTATTTATTGGCTTGGACGACGACTCCATGGACGTTGCCAGCTAACACAGCTATCGCCGTCAACAAAGATTTGACCTATACAGAGGTAGTCGTTGACGGTGAACACTTTATTTTGGCTAAAGATTTGCTCGATAAAGCCCTGACCGACGAAAAACACCAACCCATTAAATACACGGTGGTACAGAGTTTTAACGGTGACAAGCTGGTCGGTAAGTCCTACGAGCCTCTGTTTGCTGAGCACCGTGTAGACGGCAAGAACTCCTACAAGGTGTGGCACGCCGAGTTTGTGCATGCCGAAGAAGGCACTGGAATCGCTCACGAGGCGCCAGCCTACGGTGAAGAGGACTACCAGCTTAGTAAAGAGAACAAATTCCCGCTCAAGCTCAACACCGACGAAGATGGTAATTACACTGATGGTCCATGGAAGGGCCAGCTCATCTGGGATAGCAACAAACAGATTGCTAAAACCCTACACGAACAGGGGGTAGTCTGGAAGATTGAATACATCACTCACAGTTATCCGCACTGTCACCGCTGCGGCACCCGTTTAATGTACCGGGCGCACCCCAGTTGGTTTATGGACATCGCGGGCCAACGTGAACAGATGTTAGAGGAGAATGGTGATATCAACTGGTTCCCAGAGCACATTAAAGAAGGGCGGTTTGCCAACACTATGCTGTCAGCCCCCGATTGGAACTTGTCACGGGATCGCTATTGGGCCACGGCCATGCCGGTATGGAAAGGTACTGATAAGAGTGGTAAAGAACACATCAAAGTAGTTGGTAGCTATGCCGAGCTCAAGGAGTTATCCGGCGTTGAGCTGGACGACTACCACCGGCCATGGGTAGATGATGTAACCTTTACAATCGACGGTGTAGAATACCGTCGCATCGAGAAAGTTTTGGACTGTTGGTTTGAGTCCGGCTCGATGCCGTTTGCTCAGTTCCATTATCCGTTTGAGAATATCGATAAGTTCGAAGCCAACTTCCCAGGGGACTTTATCGTGGAATACGTCGGCCAGGTACGGGCTTGGTTTTACTATTTGCACGCTGTTTCGGTGGGGATTTTTGAACAAAAATCTTTCAAAAATGTGATTGTAACGGGGACGGTTGCCGGCAACGATGGCCGCAAGATGAGCAAGAGCTTTGGTAACTACACCGACCCCAACGAATTAATGGATTTGTTCAGTGCTGACGCGTTGCGATTTTTACTACTATCGTCGCCACTTTTAAGTGGTGAGGACTTCTCATTGCAGGATAAAGACGTCAATGATGTCCAACGCAAGCTGGCCATGATTTGGAACATGTTCGACTTCTTTACACTCTACGCAGATGTTGATAACTGGAGCTGGGATGGCTCGCTAGACGACCCCAGCCCAGACTTAAGTAATCCGCTCGACCAGTGGATTATTTCTCGGCTACACCAGCTAACCAATCATGTCGACGAACAGATGCAGGCCTATGATGTTGCCGCCGCCCTCGAGGCAGTTTTCCCGTTTTTGGATGACGCCTCTAACTGGTATGTGCGACGCTCTCGCAAGCGTTTTTGGAAGAGCAGCAACGACCAAGACAAAAACCAGGCCTACCGCACGCTTCACTACGTGCTAGTTCGATTAAGCCTGGTAATGGCACCGTTCACGCCGTTTTTGGCAGAGGAACTCTACCGTAATCTGACCGGGGGAGAATCTGTGCACCTCGAGGATTGGCCAGCGGCCGGGCATGTAAACGAAATCGTTATCCGTGAGATGGCGTCGATACGAGAGGCAATCACGACCGGCTTAGCCGAGCGCGCCCAGGCGGGCGTAAAGGTTCGCCAGCCCTTAGCAAAGGCCACCATCTGGAACACTCTTGATGTGACCCAAACAGATGAGCAGCAGCAAGAGTATCTGGAGATCCTCAAGGAGGAGCTTAATGTCAAAGACGTGGTAATAAAACGGGCTGGTGATCATCCCACCGCACCGACTGGCAAGCCGTTTGCCGAACTCGACTTAACACTGACCCCTGAGCTCAAGCGTGAGGGCCTCGTCCGTGATGTCATCAGGCAGGTGCAAAATACCCGTAAACAGGCTGGTCTGGAGGTGGATGACCGGATC